>DAOVJH010000016.1 GCA_030673345.1 Pseudomonadota bacterium | reverse complement strand
TGCATACACACAACATGTCGTCACTGCAGGATTACGTACAGCACACGCTTGATCTGCACGGACCCGGTCATGCGATATCGACAGCCTGTTCGTCGAGCGCAAAAGTTTTTGCTGCTGCATACCGGCATATAGCAACAGGACAGTGTGACGCTGCGGTAGTCGGTGGCGTCGATTCTCTGTGTATGTCGACACTGTATGGATTCAACTCTCTACAGCTGGTCTCAAACGATATCTGCCGCCCTTTTGACACCGACCGTGATGGCATAAACATCGGCGAAGCCGGCGGATTTATCTTGCTGGAACCGGCTGAAGCAGGCCACGGTAAAGTCAAATTAAAGGGCTACGGAGAATCAAGTGACGCTTATCATATGTCGACCCCGCACCCTGACGGTGATGGCGCAGTAAAAGCGATGAGAGATGCAATCTACAGAGCAGGCTTACATGTCGATGATATCGAATACATCAACCTGCATGGCACTGCGACACGCAACAATGATCTCGCAGAAGCCCGTGGTCTGTTCCGTGTTTTTGGTGATAAGGTAACCTGCAGCTCGACCAAAGGGTTTACCGGACACACTCTCGGTGCAGCCGGAATTACGGAGGCCATCATCTCGATACTGGCATTGGAGAAAAACATCCTGCCGGGTAACCTGAACATGCAGACATGGGACCAGACCCTCGAGGTAAAACCTTTAGCAGAGACCAGCAAACAGTCGGTAGAAAATGTGATGAATAATAATTTTGGTTTTGGCGGCAATAACTGCAGTTTAATTTTTGGTTGGTAAGGTATGACAGTTTTTATAAATGATGTCGCCGTGATCGGTCCCGGGCTGGTAGACAGGACAGACACCCGTTCTATCCTGCTCGGCCAGAGTAACTGGAACTATCAGGCGATGCCACCGTTAAAACCTGAGATGCTGCCTGCCAATGAGCGGCGGCGGACGACACCGGTCATCAAACTTGCACTCGAATGCATCCAGGGGCTATTACGGGACTATGATGATCTGCAGACCACTTCGACAGTATTCGCATCCTCCGACGGTGATCTCGGCATCACCGACAAGATGTGCACTGCACTCGCCGAAGACGAAAAGATTATCTCTCCCACGATATTTCATAATTCAGTCCATAATGCACCGTCCGGTTACTGGTCTATCGCCTCATTGATGAGGGGCGCGTCCACCAGTTTATCGACCGGTGATGCCACTTTCATGAGCGGTTTACTGGAAGCCGTCACCCAGGTAGAAGTCGATGGCGGTACGGTTTTATTTGTAGCCTATGATTACCCTGCCCCGCAGCCGCTCGATGGGTGCCGTCACTTCGAGCATCCCCTGGCCATTGCGATGCGACTTGGTGAAGAAGCAGAATACAAAGGGCTCGGTACCCTGACATTAGAGGGGCCTGCTGACAAAGACGCAAAAGAGAGTCACTGCAGAAATGTCTCTCTCGAACCGCTGCGCACAGCGTTGCCGATAGGCAGCGGATTACCACTGGTTGAAGCATTAGTCAGGCGAGCGCGTATGCAGGTCATCATGCCCTACCTGAGGGATGAAAAGTTTCGGATCTCCGTCTCTCATTGATGAGACTACCTGAAGATTGTTATGTTAGGACACGATGAAATCAGCAAACTTATCCCGCACACTGGTGATATGTGTTTACTGGACACTGTGAGAAGCTGGGATAAACAAAGCGTCACCTGCGTAACACTTACACACCATAAAAAAGATAACCCACTGCGTTCCGGTGGCGGTTTGCCGATGGTGGCACTGCTCGAATACGGCGCCCAGGCAATGGCTATACATGGCTGCCTTATCGCAGAAAAAAAAGGCGCTGTGATGGAAGAAGGCTACCTGGTAGCCTTACGTGATGTCCAGCTCGCACAGGGCTGGTGCTCTGACATCGAAGATGAGCTGGAGATCAACGTACAGTGCATCTACGCAGAAGCGGGCAACATGATCTACACCATGTCCGTCCATGCCAACAAAAAACTACTGGCCAGCGGCAGAGCCACCGTGGTCGCAAAGTTTAGCAACGGAGAGATATCACCATGAAGCGAGCATTAGTAACCGGCGGCAGCGGTGACCTGGGTGGCGCTATATCGAAAGCCCTGTCCGCTGCAGGAATCCACGTTTACGTCCACGCCAACAGCAATCTCGAACAGGCAGAAAAACTCGTCAGTTCCATTCAGCAACAAGGCGGCAGTGCCGAAGCAATTCAGTTCGATGTCCGCGATCAGGCCGCTACACAGTCAGCACTGGAAAAGGTACTGGAACAAGGACCGATACAGATCCTCATCAACAACGCCGGCCTGCATAATGATGCGGTGATGGCCGGCATGACCCCTGAACAATGGCATGATGTTATCGATGTAAACCTGAATGGATTTTATAATGTCACCCAGCCGCTGTTATTACCTATGATACGAACACGCTGGGGACGCATCATCAATATCGCCTCGATAGCCGGTATAACGGGTAACCGGGGACAGGCAAATTACGCCGCCGCCAAAGCGGGATTGATCGGCGCAACTAAATCGATGTCACTGGAGATGTCGTCACGCGGCATCACAACAAATGTCGTTGCGCCTGGCATCATCGAAGGCGCTATGACTGAAGGTGTATTCGATAAAAACACGATAAAACAGGTAGTACCGATGCAGCGCGCCGGCACGCCGGATGAAGTTGCAGCACTGGTCGCTTTTTTGTCGTCTGATGAATCAGCTTATATAACAGGACAGGTCATCAACATAAACGGTGGTATGGCATAAGCCGATCTCAGCTCGGGGCTGATTACAGTACTCTTATTGTATACGAGCTAACATCCGCTGGTTTCGGGTAAGCCTGGAAAAACTGCGCCCACTGAGATACCAGTGCAGGAAAAAAGTTTCAGCGAACAGCCTGAATATTTCTATTATGCCCGTTGAATAAGAATCCTCAGCCGCACACCGTTCCACCTCGAAACCAAAACCCTTAGCCATGATGCTCGCGCGTGCGAGATGATAGCGATTGGTGATCAGTGCGATATGTTTTTCGCTGATAAGCGTAGTGCTCTTCAGCTGTTTCATATTATCGAGCGTATCGCGTGACTTCTCCTCGATATAGATATGCCTGGCCTGGATACTGCTCTCTTCAAGGTAACGCTGCCCTGCTCGCGACTCACTCAAGCTCGACTCACCTGTAATACCGCCTAATATATAAATCTGCACATCAGCTCTATGAGAAGCGACAGTGAGCGCCCGGTTAAGGCGTAACCGGTAATCTTTATCAGGCTGGTTTTCTATCAATTTTTTCCCAAGAGCAACGATATGACCTGCCTTAACTTCATCATGGTCGGCCTTGATCGCGATATACAGTATATAAACAAACACGAACAGAAAAGTTAAACCGAGAGAAAATACGATAAGGACGATGGATACAGATAGCATCAGCAATCCATCAAGATTCCTACTTGTCATGCTGAGGGAACAGGTACGGTTTTATACAGGAACGATACAGTCCCAGCGGATAAAACCCACGTGTAATCAGAGAACGCCCTACCATCAGTGTTATCAGAGTGATATCACGAACGCCACGGAAGTGACTTGGACGCGCATTTTCTGCATAGACTGCCGGTATTGCAACAGCGGTACATTCGATGCCGCGCCGAGCGGCTTTGATCAATATTTCACTCTCGAACACAAAGCTATCGCGTTTCCTTGTCGGCATCTCCAGGCCATCGAACAACTCGCTGGGATAAACACGGAAACCGGATTGGCTATCGGATATAGGATAACCGGCAGCCCAGGCGAGCCAGAAGTTTGCCACGCGATTAGCATAATATCGCTTGGCAGGAATAACCGATTTATCGGCAAGGCGAGCACCGATGATTATATGCTGAGGTTTATCTTCTGACATCGCAAGCAGCCTGGGGATGTCTTCAGGTGCATGCTGACCATCTCCATCTAACGAGATGATATATCGCACATCATGTTGACGGGCAGCCTGGATACCCTTCCAGAGACTGGCCGCCTTGCCGCTATTAAGCGCATTCTTGATCAGCGTGACAGGCAGATCTTCGAGGTGCGCGACAGTCTGATCCGTTGAGCCGTCATCAACTACGATGACCAGCGGTGTATACGCCAGTGCACGGCTAGCGACATCGTGAATTGTCGCTTCTTCATTATAGGCAGGTATGATAACTGCAAATTCACCTTGCTTGCTCGAGTGAACATGATCATTGGAAACCTTCGAAGGTTCATTCAGCTGGTCTGATCGGTGGTCCATAGATGTTTCATACGCCTAAGATGTTTTTCTGATAATAAAGTTTGCATCATGTTCCATGTGATCACCTTTTAACACTGACAATCCGACGCCGTCGAATCGATGTCTCGAGTATGACCTTTTCTCAAATGATGATATACCAAAGATAAATAAGGCCTCATCTGAGGCCTTATTTATCAGCATAGTTACATCATGCCCAACCGTGCTTTTATCTGTCTATCCAGGTTCTGAACCCAGCCATTGTAATTACTATGGATTGTCGACTTATCATTTATCTGGAGATTGCCGTCGTCGTCCGTATACTCTGAGCCTGCAGACTCGTAATTAAGGTTCGAACTATCTTTATATGTGATGCTATATGAATTTGCAGAATATTTAATATTGACCTGCGCCATGTGGCTTCTCAGATGTAATGTGGCTACGATGTTACCTGGCGTATTCGCTTTCATCGACCAGCCCAGTGCTGCGCCCGCTCCGATAATTTCTTTTTTAACCTCTTCTACTGACATGTTTGTCTGAATATTCTGATCATGTACGTTATATACCGCACCCGAACGACAACCGCTCACTGCTACCAATGCTGCGCCCAGTAAAACTATTAATAGATATTTAATTTTCATTTTGATTTCCTTTTACGTTGTAGTTAATTAAGTGTATTTATACCGTTTTGTATCGTTGATCCTGCATTTTTAAGCCGGTTTATGCATATTATCTTTTTTCCAGTACAGACCGCCAGCCGCCGTTGCCAGCAATGCAAGTATAAAAATAACGATACCGGTAACCGTCAGGTCTGAATTTTCTAACGTGGGATAGATCATGCCCGTTGCAGTAATTAAACCAACGGTTAAACAATGCTGCCATATCTTCGTATTCGCTATGACTGCAGTGATATAACCGCCGGCAAACATCGTCGCAACAAAGATCGGGATGCCGAGAATATATCGAAAAGAACCGGCGATATCGTTCAGCAACGGGTAATCTTTAGCCAGAGCGCTATAACCGACGGCGACAAAGATATAGGCCAGTTGCAATAACAGGGTTACGAAGATAATAAATGAACTGCCCGCAACAATAGCCTTAATACTTCGCATCGATAGATCTCATTATTCTGTCATCGGATAGACTGTATAGAGCTGGTGCAATAAACGCTGCCCTGAGACGCCCCTTCTCGCTGTTTCTTGATACAGGTGTTCCAGTCAGGCATCACTGAGATATCCAGTGTTTCTTCCGCGAGAGAAACCAGGTAAAAGTTGCTGATCATACTGCTTGATGAAGCGTGGCCAAATTCGGAAAACTGCAGATCACTTTTAATACAGCGGCTCTCGAGAACCGGGATGCCTGAAGCAGAAAAAACACTTTCGAGCATCGATGTTTTTTGCTGACACTGCCCGATAGTTTCTGTGTTCACGAAGGAAGCATTGATATCACCCGCACCATTCTGTGTCAGCGTTATCAACAGGAAGAGTGTTTTCATGGTCTGCTTATATACCGGGTAGCTGTGAGTGGCTACATTAGTTATAGGTCACCACGAACGACGCCGGTAAAAGTTTATTTCACGCCTTTACCGATCAGGTAACTGCTGTACTGTTTGTCCGTGCCATTGATGTGATTGATCAGCCATTCTTTTAAAAATGCCGCAGCGTTGCTCATCGCTGTTTCATGATCCTTTTCATATTCAGCCAGCACTTCCCTAACCTTATCAAACATTTTTTCGTGCTGTAATTTATGCGCTTCAAAATCAGGATAGTCATTATCCCGCATCAAACCTTCTTCATAGGTAAAATGTGTTTTTGTGTAATCGACCAGTTCATCCAGAGCGTCACGTTCAAACTCTTCACCGGTGGAATAATCCACCGCTGTCTGCAGCTGATTGATCAGGTTAACCAGTTTTTTATGCTGTTGATCAATGGAATCAATGCCGACACAGTATTCATCCTTCCATTCAAGGTACTTTCGTGTCGCCAGTTTATTGTAAAAAAAAGGTACAGAGACAAGCATCACTACCAGCACCCAGGTCAAAGGATGTGTTGGCGCTGCCACAAGTCCCAATATCACGGCTATGACCAATGTCAAAATAAGCAGTGACACCCCAAACATACACATTTTTTTATTTGCACATACAGCTTTATTCATGCACCTTCCACCCTTTTTAATGATCCGTTGGAGACAATATTCTTAGCCAGTCATCTTACAGTGGCTACACCGTTAAGACGATAATTCTCACATTATAAACGCATGCGGCTGATAACAAAAATGATTTATATCAAAGCAACGTCATATCAGGTGATTTTCACTCAGTACAGGGCCTGACAGACATAATCTATAACATTAAATTATATATGGTATTGATTATCTTACCGGGCACTTCATGGCAACTTTGACATAGTTTGACCTAAATCAATGACATATAGTCTCAATCAATCCAATATCATTATTACCTGAGCCTGTTGATAAAAATCAATTTACATCAATAAGGCAGTTGCAACGAGAGGCGTATTTAGATGAATAAACAAGGCTTTGTATCACTGGTTGGCGCCGGTCCGGGAGACGCCGAACTGATGACTGTAAAAGCAGTACGTTTACTGCAACATGCAGACGTCGTCGTCTATGATCGCCTTGTTTCTGCTGACATTCTTAACCTTATTCCGAAGGGTATCAGCCGTATCTCCGTCGGCAAGGAAGTCGGCAAACACTGCGTTCCCCAGGCACAGATAAACGAGATTATCGTCAACCTGGCAAAAGCCGGACGTAAGATCGTACGTCTTAAAGGCGGCGACCCTTATATGTTTGGCCGTGGCGGCGAAGAAGTGCTGGCACTGAAAGAACACGATATCGCCTTTGAAGTCGTTCCCGGCATCACAGCCGCATCCGGATGCAGTTCCTACAGCGGTATTCCACTGACGCATCGCGGCATGAGCCGTCGAGTGCAGTTCATCACCGGGCATTTCAATGATAACGAGCCACTGGACCTCAACTGGCAATCCATCGCCGACCCTGATTCGACGCTGGTCATCTACATGGGGCTGTCAAACCTGCCGCTGGCTGTACATTCATTGATCGACGCCGGCCTGCCTGCGTCGACACCTGCTGCAGCGGTTCAAAATGGCACAACAGAATTACAGCAACGGGTGATCACGACACTTGATCAATTAAACGATGCCATACACCAGAAACGGATGAAAGCGCCGGTAATGATTATCATCGGTGAAGTGGTATCACTTGCAGATGAACTTGACTGGTTCCAGCAATCCCTCGAAAACAAGCGCCTTGAAGACAGCTATGAACAAAACGCTCTTAATCGCTAGTCTACTAAGTACGGCTCTTCTGTTTGCCCATAATGCCGCTGCCGAGGTCGACTCTGCGCGTCAGAACGAACTGCTGTACTTTATCAAGCATGATTGCGGATCATGTCATGGCATGACCTTAAAGGGCGGACTCGGTCCTGCCCTGTTGCCTGAAACGCTATCCGCTAAACCAAAAGACTACCTTGTGAGCACTATACTGGAAGGCCGCAAAAACACAGCCATGCCACCCTGGAAGACCATGCTCAGCCAGGATGATGCGATATGGATTACAGAGCAGTTACAAAATGGCAGCATGCAGCCAACGAAACTGGCTAAAGGCAGACAGGCCGAAGGTAAACAGGCCAAAGGTAAACAATAATGATTCGATCGATTTTACTCTCTGCGGTATTGCTTTGGTCACACAATTCGAGTGCGCGTGGCACCGGTGATCTGGGTATCGTTATCGAACGAGCCGACGGCAGTGTTCAGGTCATCGAAACGACCACCAATTCCAGCCTCGGAAGAATTAGCGGCCTGGGCGACCTGTCCCACGCCTCAGCAGTCTATTCGCGCGATGAACAGTTTGCCTATATCTTTGGCCGTGATGGCGGATTGTCAAAGATCGATATCATCAATAAAAAGCTGGTGAAACGCGTACTGCAATCAGGCAACAGCATCGGTGGTGCAATCTCACAGGATGGCCGTCTTGTTGCCGTATCCAACTACAAACCCGGCGGCGTGAAAATATTTGATGCCGAAACACTGGAACTGGTCGCTGATATTCCGGCAACTTATGGCACACATGACCAGCTTTCAAAAGTGATCGGACTGGTCGATGCACCCGGACAGAAATTTATTTTCAGCCTGTGGGATGCAGATGAAATCTGGGTGGCTGATATGTCTAACGTCAAGAAGCCCCAGATTAAAAAATTCAAAAATATCGGCAGAAACCCCTATGATGCGCTGATCACACCGGATGGCCGCTATTACATCGCCGGCCTGTTCGGAGAGGACGGCATGGCAATGCTCGATCTGTGGAACCTTGATGCCGGCGTGAAGCGCATCCTTGATGGTTACGGCAAAGGTGAGCAGAAGTTGCCGGTTTATAAGATGCCCCATCTGGAAGGCTGGGCGATCGCCGGTAATTTTGCCTTCGTACCGGCGGTAGGCCGACACGAAGTACTGGTCATCAACACGCTGGACTGGACAGAGGCCGGGCGCATCAAAGTACACGGCCAGCCGGTTTTTGTTATGGCACGGCCAGATGGCCGTAATATCTGGGTGAATTTCGCAGTACCAGACAATGATACTTTACAGGTCATCGATACCCAGTCACTGGACATCATAAAAACACTGACACCCGGTAAAGGCGTCCTGCACATGGAATTTGAACCGCGAGGCGGACAGGTCTGGGCTTCGGTACGTGATGAAGACCGTCTTGCTATATTCGACACCGAGACCTTCGAACAACTGATTACTTTTGAAGCAAAAAAACCCAGTGGCATCTTCTTTACCTCACGCGCACACCGCATAGGTTTATGATAAACAGGTTAAAAATATGACTGATTCTACGAATACATTTTCACCTCTGGAACAACACCTGCTAAATGATTTTCAGCGTGATATGTCATTATCGGCAACGCCCTATGCAGACATGGCAAAACAGCTGGGTGTAAGCGAAGAAAAAGTGATGGAGACCATGCAGTCATTACAGGACCGTGGCGCTATAAGCCGTGTTGGCCCTGTATTCAAACCCAACCGGGTCGGTGTCAGCACACTGGCAGCCATGTCCGTACCAGAGCAGCATCTGGAATGTGTCGCCCGAATAGTCAGCGCCTTCCCGGAAGTCAATCACAACTACGAGCGCGAGCACGAGTACAACCTGTGGTTCGTGGTCACCGCATCCAGTGAAGAACACCTGGACATCGTGCTGTACGAGATCGAACAGCACGCCGAGTATCCGCTGATGTCACTTCCCATGCTGGATGACTACTTTATTGACCTTGGCTTTAAACTGAAGATGAGTGCACTGAAATGAGCACAGCAGAATTAAACAAACAAGTGATGCAGATTACCGCCGAAGACAGGGCTTTGATAAAGGCAGTCGAAAAGGGTCTGCCGATCACGAGCCGGCCTTACGCTGATATCGCAAACGATCTGGCCACCACCGAACAGGACGTGATCGCGCGCCTGCAAAACCTGATCGACAAGGGCGCCATCAAACGTTACGGTGTCGTCGTACGCCACAAAGAGCTCGGTTATACCGCTAACGGCATGGTAGTGTGGGATGTGCCTGACGACAAAGTAGAAGAACTCGGTATGTGCATCGGAAAATACGATTGCGTAACACTAAGCTATCGCCGCCCTCGCCGCTTACCCGAATGGCCATATAACCTGTTCACCATGGTACACGGTAGCAGCCGTGAAGAAGTAACAAAAAAAGTTGAAGAGATCACCAGCAGCTGTGGACTGCAGGCCATCGATCATACCATCCTGTTCAGTACACGCCGTTTCAAACAACGTGGCGCAAGCTACACACCAAAAGATGCCAGCAACCATAAAATACCAGCGAAACTGCAGCTGGTTAAGTAACACTGGTTATATAAACTAAGTTCATGCAAGCAACAGGCGCACAACTATCATCGCTGGAACGTGACTTCATCAATAACTTTCAGGGTAATTTCCCACTGGAAGAAAAACCATTTTCAGCCATCGCACCGCAGCTTGACTGTACTGAAGAAAAATTAATCGAGACTGTTAACAGTTTAAAAAACAGGAAATTGCTGTCACGGTTCGGGCCGCTCTACGACGCTGCGCGCCTCGGTGGCGGCTTAACACTGGCAGCGATTACCGTACCCGAAGACAGGTACGAAGTCGTCACTGATATGGTTAATAGCTACCCTGAGGTCGCACATAATTACAGACGTGAACATGCGCTTAATATGTGGTTCGTGGTGGCGACAGAAACACCGCTGGGGCTGGATCAGGCCCTCTCTTCTATCGAAAAAATGACGGGGCTAACGGTATATAACTTCCCAAAACTGCAGGAGTTTTATATCGGTTTGTGGTTACACCTGTCCGCTGATGGAAACCACACGACTGTTCCAGTACCCGAGAAAGGAGATCAACACCTCGACGATGAGAACTATCATCTCGACGATACCGATAGAAAAATAGTCAGCGTCACACAGTCGGGCCTCGCGATAGAATCCAGCCCATACAAAACAATCGCAAACAACATCGGCATTACCCAGGATGATGTCCTGCAGCGATTAAAACGGTTGCTATCAAATGGCATCATCCGCCGCATCGGCGCTGTTCCCAATCACTATAAACTTGGCCTGACTGCTAATGGTATGACAGTGTGGGATGTAAGTGACGAGAAAGTAACCGAGCTGGGAAACATCATCGGCCAGCTGGGGTTTGTCAGCCACTGTTACCAGCGTCCGCGTCATCTACCCATGTGGCGCTATAATATGTTTGCCATGGTACATGGCGCCAACAAAGACGAAGTTAACGAAAAAGTAAAACAGATTGAAGAATTACTCGGTAAAAACTGCAAGGCGCATGAAACCCTGTTCAGCTCTGCCATCCTGAAAAAAACCGGCCTTCGCCTGGCCGCATAACACTGAACACCTAAACCATAAGGTTAATACTATGTTTCGATTAAGCCAATACATGCATGCTCTGAAAACCGACCCTCAGAACAAACCGGGCAGATCGGTTGCCGCAAACGCGGATAGCACCGTACGCAAACCAACAGGCCCTGTGGTTATCTGGAATCTGATAAGACGTTGTAACCTTACCTGCAAACATTGTTATGCTACTTCGGCAGACAAAGATTTCCCCGGTGAGCTGAACACTGAAAAAGTTTATGGAGTGATGGACGACCTGAAAGATTTTGGCGTGCCAGTACTTATCCTGTCCGGTGGCGAGCCACTGATGCGCCCGGATATCTTTGATATCTCGCATCACGCCAAAGACATGGGTTTTTATGTCGGCCTGTCCTCCAACGGCAC
>DAOVJH010000316.1 GCA_030673345.1 Pseudomonadota bacterium | reverse complement strand
TCTGTTTCAGAGATAAAGATAACGGATTATCAGATGCAGGAGTTCAGCTTGACAGATCCCGATAGTAATACAGTCACTGTCGGTATGGCCTAAGGCTAAGAATACTGAATCCTGATTGCTAATCTGGTTATTGCAAGCTACAGTTAAGTCAGGTGAAAAATAATAACGATATAAAAAATAGACTTGTAGAGGCAACATGAAAACTGATCGATTTAATAAGTACAAATTTAACGCGACCATTTTAACGGCGGCACTGCTTTTAGGCGGCTGTACGATTACTGACGTTACATCGACTACCAGTGGTTCAGTTGATGCAGTAACCCCTGATGTTACCTTGAACCGATTTGTTGATGTGCGTCTGGCATCGATTCAGAAGGAAGCAGCACAGGGTGAAGGTGAGAACCTTGAAGCACTTGCTGACCTGATGGGTCAAAGAGACAGGCAGGCATTCTCTTCATGGATGCATACAAACTATGATGAACTATTTTCTAATCTAGATAAACCATCACAGTTGTTGTCGCGTATTAACAATCAGATGCGTATCGAAGATCGGGAAAATAGTCAGATATAAAAAGATATCTTTTCGATATAAACGCTGCTCATAAAGTGATTTATGGCAGCGTTTTTTTTTACAAATTTAAAAAAATTTTCGTTAAACAACATTAACTTACGGTAATATTCTAATTGAATAAATTGTAAACTTTCTATTGTTTTTTTTAATCATGCTGATATACAATTGGCTCTCTGTATAAATGAACAAATGGAGCTGTAATGGCTGATCGTGAAACTGGTACTGTTAAATGGTTTAATAACTCTAAAGGATTTGGATTTATTGAAAGAAAAGATGGCGAAGATGTGTTTGTACACTTTAATCAAATTCGTGGCGATGGATATAAGTCTTTAGCTGATGGTCAAACTGTAGAGTTTACTGTCGTTAAGAGTGATAAAGGTTTTCAGGCGGAAGACGTTTCTCCCTGTTAACCCTGTAGTAACTGTTTTATCACAACCGGGTTATCACTAGCTTCTGGTTATAACTGGTTACGTTGTAAGCGTTAATATTTTCTTTAGTTCGTTTTCTAAACGGGCTAAGCCTGGAGTCATTCCACTTAAGGTTATCTTTTGTGCTGTGCCACAGCGCGTCTGAAAAAAATACGCCTGTATCAAAAAATCAATCTTGTTTATTGTTTGATGAGGTTCTGGGTGATCCTTCTGTTTCGGTATTCAGACTTCTTGAGCGCGTTCCAGCATCTCATCTGCATGTGCCAGTGATTGTTCGGTGATGTCGACACCGCTTAACATACGGGCAATTTCATGACGGCGCTGTTCTTCGTCTAAAGTTACGACCTGGCTGGTAGTCTGCTTTTTCAGGGTTTGTTTTTCAACACGTAAATGATTATGCGCCTGTGATGCGACCTGGGGCAGGTGGGTGATACAGATGACCTGGTTTCCCCTGTCGGCGTTAGACTGACCTAATATGCGTAGATGCTGGCCGACGATTTCCGCGATACCGCCGCCGACACCACTGTCCACTTCATCAAAGATGAGTGATGGAATCTTACTGTTATTTGCAATGATCATCTGGATAGCCAGACTGATTCGGGCGAGTTCGCCACCGGATGCAACGCGTGCGATAGGTTTACATGGCTGGCCTGCATTAGCGGTAACCGTGAACTCGATCTGGTCCAGCCCGAAAGCTGAGCGTCTGGATGTCGCTGGATCTATGGTGATTTCGAAGATGCCACCGGTCATGCCCAATGTTTGCATAGATTGTGTGATCTTCTTATTCAGTTTAGCGATGGCTTTTTTGCGGCTTTCGGATAGTTTACTGCAGGCTTTTATATATTTTTCTTCAAGCTGTTTTTGTTCTTTTATCAATTCGTCCAGCCGTTCATCTACATGGTCGATATCATCTAATTCTTTCTGTAGTTTTTCGTGTAATGTCTGCAGTTCTTCCGGTTCGATGCGGTGTTTGCGTGCAAGGTCAAGAATGCTCTGAATTCGTTGTTCTGTTTTAGCTAACTGGGAAGGATCGATATCGATGTTGTCACTATAGCTCTGTAACAGAGAAACGCTCTCATCGATGTGAACCAGTGCTTCGGTCAGCATCTCTGAAACAGGTGACAGATTTTTATCGAGTTCACTGATATCTGCAAGTGAACTGATGATGTGTGATACGGAAGATTGAATGTTCGCTTTTTCATCTTCGCTCAGCATGTGTATCGCCTGCTCGACAGTGGTCTGCAGTTTTTCAGCATTTGCCATGCGCTTGTGCTGGCCATCCAGAGTCTGGTATTCGTTTTCTTCTAACGCCAGAGTATCGAGTTCCTGGGTTTGAAAACGCAATAGATCAAGGCGGTCATTCTGTTCATTACTGGTCTGCTGTAGATGCTGTAACTGATCTTCGACCAGTTTTAATTCAACATAGAGATTGCTGACCGTCTCCAGCAAGGGTGAATGGTTGGCGTAATCATCTAACAACTGCCTCTGTACAGCGCTTTTCATTATCGACTGGTGTTCGTGCTGGCCATGTATGTCGATTAGCATCTCAGCCAGTTCACGGATGATCTGTAGGTTAACAGGCGTACTGTTGACGTAGGCGCGTGAGCGTCCGTCTTTTGATATGCGACGACGCAGGATGCATTCCTCATCTGCATTTAATTCCTGGGAGACTAACCAGCTGGATACGTCATCAAGATTCTGGATATCGAACTCGGCAACGATCTCCGCAAACTCTGCGCCCTGTTTGATGCTGTCGTTATCAGCGCGGTCGCCAAGTACCAGGTTCAGTGCACCCAGTAAAATAGATTTACCAGCACCGGTCTCTCCGGTGAGCGCTGTCATGCCGGAATTAAAGTCCAGTTCGAGCTCATCGATGATGGCGAAGTTTCTGATGTATAGATGTTTCAGCATGGTGAGTTTTTATTTGCGCAGG
>DAOVJH010000423.1 GCA_030673345.1 Pseudomonadota bacterium | reverse complement strand
TAGTCTTGATCGGTTTCATGCTGACGATATTAATCGGCAGTTCGTTAACAGACTTCAGTCACTCTATACCGATCTACCAGGAGAAGATTGAGGCAGAGTGGAGCGGTGTTCTGCTGTGGTTACAAGACCATGGTATCTCTGTTACCGACAGCCTAAAGGATATCGTTGATCCGTCTGCGGCGATAGGCCTGCTGTCGTCGATCCTGAAGGGTTTTGGTAACGTCTTAACAAACTCTTTTTTGATCATATTGACAGTGGTTTTTATCCTGATAGAAACCGCTGGCCTGACGCAGAAATTTATCGCGATGAATGCCAGTGAAGATTCGGTGAAGAGAGAGGACATGTTTTCGCGGGTGTTCGTCGATAAGCTGCGAAATTATATGAGCATGAAAACCATCATCAGCATGGTGACGGGCCTTATCATCGCCACTGCGCTGTGGCTGATCGGTGTGGATTACCCGGTGCTATGGGGTGTGCTGGCATTCATGCTTAACTTCGTTCCCAATATTGGTTCGATCATTGCTGCCGTTCCTGCGGTGCTGCTTACCGTTGTCCAGCTCGGCATCAGTTCAGCGATGCTGGTGGCTGCTGTGTATGTGGCGGTCAATGTGCTGGTAGGCAGTATCATCGAACCGAAGTACATGGGTAAAGGACTGGGGCTGTCGACGCTGGTGGTCTTCGTATCACTGGTATTCTGGGGCTGGGTGCTGGGGCCGGTAGGTATGCTGCTGTCTGTGCCACTGACCATTACCCTGAAACTGGCCCTCGATAGCAAGCCCGATACGCAGTGGCTGGGGCACCTGCTGGGGCCGGTAGACGATTAAAAGTCTGGAAACACATAAGTGAAGCAGCCGATAACCGGTTCTTACCATGATGAGCGGCGTGGCTGGTCTATTGGTCTGTTCTAAACAGACCGGGTTTGGATTAGAGTGTGCGGACTGCGATCAGGGCTGATCGACGTTCAGAGTAATCTAGAATTCATCAATTTCGACATAAGCTACAGCGATACCATCATCCGTATGACGGACGATGATGCCGTCTTTTGATGTCTCGACAAACTCCTCTAGCGGGTTTTTGAAGCGCAGAGTGACCATTTCGCCCATCGGGTAGTGATCCGCATCTTTAAGCTGCATAAATAGACCTCCTTCGCTCATATCGCGGGTGATGACCGTGCGTGCGGTATCATCCAGGAAGCTAAGTTCTACTTCGATCTGTACATCACTGCGTGGAAACTGGCGGTTATTTTCAGACATAATTCATCCGTTCAACTAAAAAGACTTAACTTAATGATAGTCACTACCTCAGAAAATACTAGATAATCTCCCGATAAATGTTAAATTGGAATTTAATGTTTCTATCGTTTTAAATTGTGTTCTAGAACGATATGTACAGATAAAACAATAAGTTGGCTGATTAATGAAGTATATAAATATTGCTGTAAGTTTCTTTGTTATGTTCCTGTTTTTGCTATCACAGGCGTCTGCATCAGACCTGGGTCGTGAGAAACGCATGGCCGATGAAATTATTGATGCCATCCTGGATGGTGAAGCTGTTTTTCTCAATGCCGATGGCCATGAATTTCTTGGTATCTATACCGAATCGGCTGAGGCACCGGATGCCACCAGAGGTGTAGCGATTATCTTACATGGCCGAGGTTTTCATCCAGACTGGCAGGATACAGTAAATCCGTTGAGAGTCGGCCTGACCGAGTCAGGCTGGAATACCTTATCGGTACAGATGCCAGTGTTGGAGAAGCAGGCGAAATACTATGATTATGAACCGCTATTTCCTGAAGCCATCCCCCGGATCGAATCGGCGATCGCCTATGCGCGCAGACAGATAAAACAGCAAAGCTCAGGAGGCAAGGTCGTTCTCATCGCGCATAGCTGCGGTGCACATATGGCGATGGCATGGGCAAACGTCGACTCTTTTGAGTCTGTCGATGCTTATGTTGGTATCGGTATGGGCGCGACTGATTACAAGCAGCCGATGAGGCATCCATTCCCCCTGGATAAACTTAAATTCCCGGTGCTGGACGTGTATGCAGAAAGTGATTATCCGGC
>DAOVJH010000283.1 GCA_030673345.1 Pseudomonadota bacterium | reverse complement strand
CCATCTGCTGAATACAGCTGGGGCCGCCTTTATTATAGATCAGGTCGTCTGGCAGCAAGACCGCAAAGGGCTGGTTACCTACAGCAGGTTCAGCGCATAAGACAGCATGCCCCAGGCCAAGTGCTTCCGACTGGCGGATAAAAACACAGTGGATGTGCGATGGCACAACATCCTGCACTATTTTTAATAAGGCCTGTTTATCCCTTAAACCAAGTTCGGTCTCAAGTTCGTACGCCTTATCATAGTGATCGATAATAGCGTTCTTGGTCCGGCCAACGACGAATACCAGTGTATCCATACCGGCCGCTACGGCTTCTTCTGATGCATACTGAATCAGAGGTTTATCAACCACGGTCAGCATTTCTTTGGCGATGGCCTTGGTCGCTGGCAAGAAGCGAGTACCCAGTCCTGCAACGGGGAAAACAGCCGTACGTATTGAACTCATGTAAATATCCTGGAATGTTTTTAAATAAACACGGATTTTAGACTATGTTGGCATCCATGTTCGAGTGACTATGGTAAAATTTCATAGTTTTTAGATAATGTGACCTGATTTATTATGACTTATGTCGTTGTTGAAGATTGTATCAAGTGCAAACATACCGATTGTGTCGATGTATGCCCTGTTGACTGTTTCCATGAAGGGCCTAACTTTCTGGTAATAGACCCGGAAGAATGCATCGATTGCACCCTGTGCGAACCTGAATGCCCCATCGGCGCAATCTTTGCCGATGATGATGTACCCGAGGATCAGGAACACTTTACTGCGCTCAATGCTGAATTAAGCCTGGAATGGCCAGTGATCAATGTCAGCACGGATTCGCCGCCAGATGCAGCCGAGTGGGAAGGCGTACCGGACAAACTTAAACTACTAGAAAGATAAGGCTAGAAAGATAAGATGCCACTTTTGATCTTTGCCTGAATTCAGTGGCCCAGATACCGACTATCGAAGTTCCAGCACACCAGAATATACTTCGATACGCCGCTGACTTCATCGTTAAAAATTTTGGCGACGAGCAGCCCGATCTATCCAATCTCTTTGTTCTATTACCGCACTCACAGGCAACGCCCGCATTTAACCAGGCGCTGAGCCAGACCCTTACACCTGAATCTCCCGCTATTATTCCACCGTGGGCCGGCACGCTGAGATCATGGTCACAACAGTTTTCCAGCAACCGTCATGCAGACTTTCAGATCATCAGTGGACACGCACGCCAGTTGCTGTTTATCGAAGCACTGCAGCAACACCCTGACCTGTTCAAAGAAGAAAACCAGTGGCAGATCACACAGACATTACTGGATTTCTTTGATGAGCTCAGTTTAAACCAGGTAGACATCTTCGATTCAGCCTCACTCTGGCAGGATCAGCTCGAGCAGGCCTACGGTGTAGAAAACAAAAATTTCGAACACCTGCAATATGAGAGCAAACTGGTTTATACCTTATGGCATGCATGGCAGCAGCAGTTAGCTGAAAATAACTTATACGATGAAACGGCTGATTATATCTCCCGACTCAGTAATGCCGCTTCGGCAATCGATGAACATCAGCATTTCATCTGTCTTGGCCTGTCGTCTTACACTGATACCGAACGATCATTTATCAAAAACCTGGTCGATAAGAAGCAGTGTCATATCATCGAACATGCAAAAACCATCGGTGAAGAAACAGGTGATACACAAACTGATGACCACGATTTCACTGCTTTTATAAATAAAACTTTTACCCAGACAACATTGTCGATAAAACAACGTGCACAGCAATTTGCCGATAAGCATGGCGACACTTTTTCTACCGAACCACCATTCACTACCTACATGGCAAGTGATGAAGAAGAGCAGATACGCGCCATTGACTATTACATCCGAACTAAGATCCTTCAGGGCAAAAATAACATCGCTGTTATCAGTGAAGACAGAAAGTTATCTCGCCGCCTGCGTGCATTGCTCGAACGCGCGAACATACAGTTACAGGACCATGCGGGCTGGTCACTGGCAACCACACAGGCTGCCACTATCATCGAACGCTGGCTGGAATGTATCGAAGAAGACTTTAGCGCATACCCTTTACTCGATTGCCTGAAATCACCGTTCATCGATTTCGCGAAGACAACAACAGACTTCAAACACAACGTATATCGTTTTGAACACGATTTAATCTTTCATGAAAATGTCAGCAGTAATATCGCTCAATATAAAAAGCAGCTCAAGAAGCGGCTACAACGCCTGTCACACTGGCCACAAGATTCTCATAATGAGCTGGTTGATACACTTGACCACATCGAGAACAGCGCGGCTAAATTATTAGCGCTGCACAACAGAAAAAAGGGAATACATCTTTCAGAATTTCTTGACGATTTGCTCGACAGTTTGCAACAGTTAGGCGTGACGAGAAGGTATGAAGATGATGAAGCCGGACTTGTCCTGTTAAAAACATTTGAATCACTAAAACAGAGCATCACACATTCCGACCCTGCTTTAAGCTGGCAAGACTGCCGAATATGGCTAGGTATGGCTCTGGATGCACAGCACTTCACACCACCGACCAACAGTTCCAACGTACAGCTGATGACCCTTGAACAGTCGGCCTATCTTAATTTTGATAGCGTTATTATCGCTGGCGCAGAACCCCAGCACTTCCCTGGCACCGCCAGGAGTTCTGCCTTCTTCAACCAGGCAGTTCGAGCTTCACTTGGTCTTGCCACATGGGAGACACAACGTGAGCAGCGCCATGAACTTTTTAACCAGGCACTGCTATCATCATCAGAAGTTTTATTTACAGCCCGTAATGAAGACAAGGGCGAACCAGCGCCAGTGTCGCCCTGGTTAGCGTTATTGACCAGCTTCTACCAGCTGGCCTTTAGCGGACAACTCGAAAATCAATATTTACACGAGCTGACACAGTCAAAAACTGAAGTATTTAACAGTGATGAGACCGACCTGCCCGAACAACAGCAGCGCCCCGCGTCCATCGTTCCAGAAGACCTGATCCCAGAAAGAGTTTCAGCAAGCTCCTATCAACGGATCATCAACTGCCCTTATCAATACTTCAGTGCCGACGGGCTTCGCCTTAAACCGCTTGAAGAGCTGAGCGATGAATTAAAGAAATCAGATTATGGCGAACGCATCCATTTAATATTGCAGGTATTTCACAATGGCCACGACTGGTACGGAAGCGCGTATGGCGAAGAGATGACTGCCGACAACCGTTTTTCCGCTGAACAATATCTGGATAAAATTTCTGAAAAAATATTTCTTTCAGACCTCGATAACAACGTGTTACACCGGAGCTGGTT
>DAOVJH010000339.1 GCA_030673345.1 Pseudomonadota bacterium | reverse complement strand
CTGTAGAACGCCTGATTCCATGGACCATGAATAATGCAATTATTTCGGTCGACCTGGAACAGAAAATAATTGAAGTCGACTGGGACCCTGATTTTTGAGCGGGGTTGATCTAGAAAGTTTTGAATATCTATGTCATCAGTCTGTTTCCAGCGTTAATTCAGCAAGCCACAGCGTTTGGCGTGCTGGGTCGCGCGATAGAACAGCAGCAGCTGAAACTGCAGTGTTTTAATCCGAGAGATTATACGGAAGATAAGCATCGCACCGTGGATGACCGGCCTTACGGCGGCGGCCCCGGAATGCTGATGAAAGTCGAGCCATTGGCGAAAGCGATAATGGCCGCAAAAGCAGAAGCCGGAAATGCCGATGCTAAAGTGGTTTACCTGAGCCCGCAGGGGCAGCGGTTAGACCAGCAGCTGGTAGTAACGACAGCTGCGCAACAGAAGGATCTGATATTGATCGCTGGCCGTTATGAAGGTATCGATGAGCGGTTGATCGAATCACTGGTCGATGAAGAATGGTCAGTTGGTGATTATGTGTTAAGTGGCGGCGAGTTTGCTGCACTGACCGTGATCGATGCTGTTACCCGGTTGCTGCCGGGTGTCCTGGGTGATGATGAATCGGCTCTGCAAGATTCATTCATGCAGGGTTTGCTGGATTACCCGCATTACACACGACCAGAATTGATCGATGATCAGGCTGTGCCGAAAGTGTTATTAAGCGGTGATCATAAAGCGATACGGCGATGGCGGCTAAAACAGGCACTGGGCCGAACCTGGCTGAGACGACCTGATCTGCTGGAAGCGATGCAGAAAGACGCATCAGGCTGGGATGATGAAAAAGCTGGCCTGTTAGCTGAGTTTAAAAAAGAATACCAATAGCAGTATGAAGTCCGATGGATCAAACATACTGTTCAGATGAACAAAGACAGATTAATTAAGATTTAGGGCGCGAAGGCGGAGTAATGATATGAGTAACATAATTCAACAGCTTGAAGCTGAACAAATGACACGTGAAGTACCAGCGTTTTATCCTGGTGATACCGTTGTCGTTCAAGTACGTGTAAAGGAAGGAGACCGTGAGCGTTTACAGGCTTTCGAAGGCGTCGTAATTGCGAAACGTAACCGCGGCTTACACTCTGCATTTACAGTACGTAAGATGTCACATGGTGAAGGTGTGGAACGTGTATTCCAGACATACAGTAATGGCATCGCTGATATCGAAGTTAAACGCAGCGGTAAAGTCCGCCGTGCAAAACTCTACTACCTGCGTGGCAGAACGGGTAAAGCAGCACGTATTACCGAAAAGCTTAAGCTGTCTGATAAGAAATAATCAGACCGGCTTACAGGTTGTAAAAAAGCGGCGCTTGATGCGCCGCTTTTTTTTGTCTGAAAAATATTATTGGCCTGTGTGTTGCTGATACAATAAAAGCAATAAATATAATAACGGGCTGTTTTTGATGCGTATCCTATTTTCTGTGTTGCTGATATTTGGTGTATTTGCCAAAACCTGGGCAGGCCCGAGCAAACCTTCTCATACGGTGCCGGTACCCGCGACGGCACCACCCGCAGCCGGAACTTCTGCAGATGCTGCGGCACCGGTCGATCAGAAACAGTCAGTCACCTTCAGATCTTTAGCGCAGATGGATGAACTCATCGGCCTGGGTGTGCCGGCGTTAGCATTAAGCCTGCTAGATGATGAACAGAAAAAGCGACCGTCATTTTCTGCAGACTGGTATGCATTCGAGTACAAACGTATCCTGTTATTGTCATCACTCGAACGCTGGAATTCGTTGATCGAAAGGACACAATGGCTGTTTGAGACAGCAAAAAAAGACCGGCATATCACCAGAAAGATTCGCCTGTGGTTTGAGACGCAGCAGGTCATAGCCAGATTGCAGCTGAAACAGAGTGAGCAGGCACTGAAGCAGCTTCAGCACCTGCTATGGAATACTGATTCTGCGTATAGAGACTCGTCACTGCCAGTGGTCTGGCGGCGACTGGTAATCCGCGCCTATCTGCAGTTGGCTGCAGATGATGATGCGCGAAGAGCGCTTGTCAGATATGAGCGTGATTATAAAACGGATAAATCAGATATAGATTGGGTGCTGTTGCAGGCACAGGTATTGCTCAGGACGCAGCGGCCACTGCAGGCCATGAAGCTGTTAGAGCAGGCTGCTTCCGAAAATGCTGTTGATGTTGAAGCGCTGTTGTTGATCGCAGGGTTACAGAGCGAACCGAAGGATGCGGCCAGGATCAACCAGCAGATGCGAGAACAGCTGGATGGTCAGTTATTAAGCCGAACCGCACGCTGGGCATATTCCTATGTGGCTTACCTTGCATCAAAAGTCCTTTCAGATGATTTAGCGCAGATTTCAAATCTTGAAGCGATGCTGTCACTGGGTATCGAATATCCGCTGTTTGATGAAGGCTACCAGGTAACGGCCGATGATCTATGGGATTCTTATAATAAATTAGGCCTGGTGATAGCGAATGATAATGGTCTCTTATTTGGTCATGACGAGCAATGGAAAAAACTGTCAGACAAATTGATCGTAAAAGAACCAGAAAAAGCATTGGCGTTAAATGCTGCGCTGGTCCTGCATACCGTTAAATTTACCTCTGGTCAGCAACAGCATAAAACCATCGTAGAGATAATCGAGAGTCGAAAAAACGGACTCGAGCTGATCAACCAGCTCTACCTGCACAGCAGTAAAGTGACCGATGTCAATGTACTGCCTGATGAAGTGCGTTATCGCCTG
>DAOVJH010000024.1 GCA_030673345.1 Pseudomonadota bacterium | reverse complement strand
GCTGCTCAAAGCGAACCAGCACGGCAGTTTGTTACGTTCACCGCATGCGGTTTGCGGTGATATCGAACGACTGCCGTTTGCCGATGATACGTTTGACCTGGTTTTCTCCAGTCTCAGTATGCAGTGGTGTAACGATTTGAACGCAGCGTTGGTCGAAGCAAAACGTGTGCTTAAACCGGGAGGGCTGTATGTATTTACGACGTTCGGGCCTGACACGTTAAAAGAGCTGCGTTACAGCTGGTCAAAAGTTGATTCAGCCAATCATGTTAACCAGTTTATCGATATGCATGATATCGGTGATGCGCTATTGCAGGACGGTTTTGCTGAACCGGTGATGGAAGCCGAAGTGCTGACCGTAACGTATGAGTCTGTTGATGGCCTGATGCATGACCTGAAAGCGATCGGTGCAAATGTCACTGCAAGCGCATCTGAAACTAAAGGTGCAGTTAAAGGCCAGGCTGGAAAAGGGTTGGGCGGGAAATCGGTGTTACAGACTGTTCGTCAAAGCTATGAAAAATACAGACAGGGTGATCTGCTGCCAGCGACTTATGAAATTATCTACGGACATGCATGGAAACCAACGATAGAAGTATCGAAAAATAAGCTGGATAAACAGCAATTTGTTAAATTCGAACCGTGAATTCCTGTTTCGTTGGTTAACTATATGATATTTTTAGATAAATGCCGGTATTGATGAATTCAAATCAATCATTGTTACACCCGTAAAAATATAGTGGAATAGCAAATTTCAGGCATAATAGAAAACTTAATGCGAAACACCTCATTATTGTTTATATTCATGGTAGAAATAATCTGCATATAGCAGGATATATCATTAGAATAAAAGGTGGTTACCCATGAATGTAATGGATACCATTTACGAGTCACCTGCTTTACACAAACTATGATGGAAACTTTTATGCGATTTAACCAGCCGCTTAAGCTTCAAGCTTTACAGTTTCAAAGATTTTTCAAAATACTGATGCTTTCGTTGCTGCTTGCGCTCAGCGCCTGTTCGCGTGAGGGTGAAGTTGCCTTCGATAAAACGATTAAGAAAAATCAGCCAGATAGTTTTGCTGCATTCATTAACCCGGTAGCTGGCCTGGCATCCGGTGCTTATGTTATCGAAGCCAGAGCTGACACTGCGGGTGATGCGGGTGATTTCACCCTGTCGGTAACTTATGACGATGGTACGACGGAAGAATACACCGGTAGCTGGACCGCTGACATAGCAACCAGTACGCGTACTTTTAACATCATGCTGTTTACTGCGGGCGGTTTGAAAATCACACTGGAATCTGCAGTCGAAAGTAATCTTCGTCTATTAAACGCCAATGGGTTTGTGGTGGCAGTTAACGATGCGGCATTACCGGCAAATTCCAGCATCTCGTTTGAAACATCACGCATCGACTCGGCAGCTTATGGTGCAGCTTATTATGCTGCTGTCGATCCAGATAATGATAAGGACACACTGGAGAAGTGGAAAGTCGCAAATGGTTTCTATGATGCAGATGCCGCTGGCCGGGTCATTGAACCGCGCTTTCGTGATACCAAAGATTTAGGTTACGGACGTGGTATGCGGTTATGGACGAAACCGGATGGCAGCCTGTATATCTTCGTCGAAAATTTCCAGGTGCGGACCATTCCGGGGCAGGAGTATACCTCGTTAAATCTCGAAGCATTACTGACGGATAACCGAAAACATCATTTTGGCAGTAACGCTATCGAGTTCAGTACCTTTCCCTACGGACCGGGTGAACCATGCGCGTTCGCTTCTGGTGCTGCCTGCGCAACGACTAATCCTGCGCCGCCAAAGTTTGCCAAATTTTTTACTTTTGATGCGACTTTGGGTGATCAGACAAAACCTGATCATGTGAATGAAACCAGGCTGAATGAAGTGAATCTGGATGACCGTGGCGCTAAATCTATGCCGGGTGCCTGTATATACTGCCATGGCGGTACACTGAGGCCGCTACGAGCCGACGGTAGCTTCCGTGATAATACGCTTGACGGCAGTGGCGGTAACGGCATCGACGGTGACGTAAATGCCAAACTTCAGTTGCTGGAGGTTCACAGTTTTGAATACGGTGATGTCTCACCTTTCACCAGGGCAGAACAGGAGCCCATCATAAAGCGGATGAATATGGCGATCTATTGCAGTTATCCTAACCTGCCTGCAGACGGTATTCAGGCTGCCTGTGCTCAGTTTTGTGTTGACCCAGCTAATACTGCAGACTGTGATGGTAAGGGCACGGATATCTTAACCGTGTTCGGTAGCACAACGATTGCCGGACAGTGGGATGGCGGTTTTGCGGCGGAGATGGCCGCAGGCTGGTATGACGACCCGGCCATTGCCGGTATGTTTGATCGCGCGACTTTTAATGAAGATTATGTGCCGCTGTCATGGCAGCATGACAGCAACGATAACATGCCGCCAGCAGGGTCTGAGCAGTTATTCCTGGAAGTGGTGCAACCGACCTGCTTCGTCTGCCACTCGCACCGTGGTACTACCCTGGGTAGTGTTGATACGCGTGCATCGGGTAAAGATATCGATTTCAATAGCTATGAAAAATTTATCAGTCATGCTGAGCAGATCAAACAGTATGTCTATGATAGTGGTGTTATGCCTCTGTCACTGCGCGGTTATAATGCGTTCTGGGCTGGTAGTAGCATCGCTCCAGAAGTACTGGCGCTTCATCTGAATGGGTTGCTGGCAGCTGATAATCAGATTCCGTTAGATGATAAAGGTGAAGTTGCCAGGCCGGGTGCGCCAGTCGTTGACGCCGGTCCGGACAGGACGAGCACCTCACCGGTGAGGCTGTTCGGCGCTAACAGCCAGTACCTTAACCGTTATGGCTGGCGAATCATCAGCCAGCCTGCGGGCAGTGATGCGGTGCTTACAGATAGCAATACATCGAGACCGCTGTTTACAACGTCGATCGATGGTGATTATGAGATAAGGCTGGTGGCGGCTTTTGATTCGACGGTCGTAAGTGACAGTGTGCACATCAAGATAGACAGTAGTATGACAGCGCTCACCGATCCGCCTGATCCGAAAAAGATTACCTTTGACACACATATCAAACCGATATTCAGCACCGCAGGTGGCGATGACCTTCTGGAATGTGATCAGTGTCATTCGGGTACTGATGCCAGCAAGATCGCAGGCGTGCCAGTGTTCTGGCTCGATGACGCGAATCAGCCGGTAACGGGCTCGACATGGTATGACGAAATTTTATCAAGGGTTGATTTTAAAGACCCGGAAAATAGCCTGATCTTGACCAAGCCAAGTAATAACCACCACTTTGGTGGTCTGCGCGGCGGTTTCGAAGTGGGTAACCAGTCAAACCGTCATAATTATGATCTGATTCTGAACTGGATACTGGAAGGTGCGCCGGAAAATTAATACGGTGCATTGTGAGAGTGCATTAAAATGCAGGATGTAAAAATTTCTTTGTGTTGCAGGTGATGCGTTGAAAACGACCAGTCGTGTTGGTCGTTTTTTTTGAAAAAGCTTTAACCACCGAGACACAGAGGGCTCAGAGAAAGACATCTCTGATTTATTATCTGCTCCGCAGGTGCAGATAATAAAATAAATATCTCCGTGTTCTCTGTGTCTCCGTGGTTAAGTTTCAGGTTTTGTTTTTAAGCCTCGAATGCAACACGCATTTTGTTCAGCGCGTTCTTTTCGATCTGGCGGATGCGTTCCGCAGAAACCTGATATTCACCAGCCAGTTCATGAAGTGTCGCCTTGTCTTCACTCAGCCAGCGGCGTTTGATGATGACCTGGCTACGTTCATCCAGAGTCTCTAATGAATCGGTCATCAGGCTTAATTTTTGTGACTGGCTGTCATCATGTTCCAGTAAACGTGCTGGATCCATGCTGCCATCAGTAAGATAAGCGGCTGGTGTGAAATGGTGCTCGTCATCATTATCATTTGTCGGTGGATCAAATGTTACGTCACTTCCGCTCAAACGAGATTCCATTTCGAGAACAGTTTCCGGTTTCACGCCGAGTGTTTCAGCAACGTCATTTACTTCATCACTCGTAAACCAGCCCAATCTCTTTTTAGAGCTGCGTAATTTGAAGAACAGTTTGCGTTGCGGTTTCGTAGTAGCAACTTTCACGATGCGCCAGTTACGCAATACAAACTCGTGGATCTCTGATTTGATCCAGTGGACCGCATATGAGATCAGGCGAACTTCATGGCTGGCAGAGAAGCGCTTGACTGCTTTCATCAGGCCGATATTACCTTCCTGTATCAGGTCAGCGAGCGGCAGACCATAACCGGTGTAACCGCGAGCGATTTTTACTACGAAGCGTAGATTCGACATAATCAGTTGCTGCGCAGCAGCAAGATCGTTCTGGTTTTCCAGGCGTAGGGCAAGTGCCCGTTCTTCCTCAGATGTCAGAACCGGAATACTGTGAATCTGGCTAATGTAAGCGTCCAGGCTGCCTGCACTTAATGGCATGTTATGGATAGCGGGAATCAAAGCTGTTGTCATATTGTCTTCTCTCATGGCTGCATTTTAGCACTCAAGGAGTAAGAGTGCTAATCGTAAGAAAAGTTCAAAGAAATATGAGTGAAAAGCTTTAACCGCAGAGATACAGAGGGCACAGAGTGTTTGCTCTGTTATCTACGTCTGTGCCACCGTGGTATGTTTTATGTAACATACTGATAATATTAGGAAATCTAACTTGGTTCGATTTCTTTAAGGTGCCTGCTGACAGCGATCCAGGAACCGATTAGCCCCAGCGTGCAGCTGATGGTAATCAATAGCAGGGTATTTCCGGCGCCCAGACCGCTCAGCTGGAAATCGCTGTGATACAGCAGCGCCAGTTTGTGTATCGGGTTTTCCATCATCATGAGCGATAACAGTGTGATAATCCACGCCAGAATGCCACCGATGGCACCATACCAGAAGCCGGTGTATAAGAAGGGGCGGCGGATAAAAGCGTCCGAGGCACCGATGAGTTTGGAGACTTCAATCTCTTCACGGCGGCTCTGTATGTCCAGACGGATCGTGTTGCCGATGATTAACAGTACTGCGATGGCAAGCATCGAACTGATCACCCAGATGCTCCTGTTGGCAATTTCGATGAAGGTGTAGAGCCGTTTCACCCACTGTACATCGAGTTGTGCGAGTTCGACCATTTTATTTTTGCCCAGATCTTTGACCAGCTTCGTGGTCCGGTCAGGCTGGCTTGCGAGTATCCTCGGGTGAACCACCAGTACGATTGGCAGCGGGTTGTTGTCGAGGTATTTTAAGGCGTCACCAAATCCGGATATCTCTTTAAATTGTTGCAGGCCCTGCTCCTTGTCGATGAGTTCTACTTTTTTTATATCTCTGTGTTTTTCCAGCCGCTTGACCAGTTTTTGTGCATCACCTTTTTTTACCCTGGTATGTAAAAACAGCGAAATCTGCGTCGAACCATCCCAGCCGCTACTGACCTGTCCGATGTTGGCCAGGCCGATGTACAGGCCGACGGGCAGTGCTAACGCGATAGCGATGACTGCAGCAGTCATCATCGTGGCGATAGGCTGTTTATATAAACGGCCGAGGCTGCCAAGGCTTACACGCAGGTGGTGGCCGAAATAAGAGCGAAGCAAACTGGACTTTTGTGGGCTATAGCGCATCTTCGGTATTACAGTTCCTGGCTGCTGCCCACAGAGAATGGCAGACCGTTATGTGAAACCCTGCCATCCTGCAAACTGATCATGGGTGAGCCCATCTGTTTGATCAGGTCGAGATTGTGGCTGGCGATCAATACGGTGGTGCCGACCTGGTTAAAACGTGCAAATAGATCCATGATCTCACGTGAAAGTTCGGGATCGAGGTTACCGGTTGGTTCGTCGGCGAGCAGTAATAATGGTTTGTGCACGATTGCACGGGCGATGCCTACCCGCTGCTGTTCACCGCCGGATAAAGTGATCGGATCAGATTTTTCTTTACTTAATAACCCCACCTGGTTGAGTGCTGCGCGAACCCGTTTATGGATTTCCTGACGGCGGTATCCCTGGATGATCAACGGCATGGCGACATTATCAAATACCGGCCTGTCGTAGAGCAGGTGGTGGTTCTGGAAGATGATACCGATGTTGCGGCGTATGTAGGGAATCTTACGGTTACTGATGTTGTTCAAGTTGACGCCATCGAGGAAGATCTGTCCGCGTGTCGGTCGTTCGATCATCGCGATCAACTTTAGCAGTGTGCTCTTGCCCGCGCCGGAGTGGCCGGTCAGAAAAGCCATCTGGCCTTTTTCCAGGCGGATGCTTACCTGGCTTAAGGCATCATGGCCGCCGGGGTATCGTTTGCTGATGTTATCGAAGTGGATCACTGGGGTTACTTCGTAACCAATGAAAAATGAAAAATGAAAAATGAAAAATTTGAAAAGCTACGCGCTTTGTCATGTCGTTTTTGACTTTCATTTTTCATTTTTCGTTTTTCACTTTTCATTGTTCGTTTTACTCCAATAGTGCATCCACAAATTCAGCCGCATTAAATGGTCGTAGATCGTTAATACCTTCACCGATACCGATAAAACGAACTGGCAGTTTTAATGATTTGGCGATGGAGAATAAAACCCCCCCTTTGGCGGTGCCGTCCAGTTTGGTCACTGCCATACCGGTTAAGCCGATACTGTCGTGGAACTGCTGTGCCTGGTGCAGTGCATTCTGGCCGAAACCAGCGTCCATCACGATGAGTGTTTCATGCGGCGCGTCGATATCGATCTTGGCGAGTACACGTTTGATCTTTGCCAGCTCATCCATAAGGTTGTCCTGAGTATGCAGGCGGCCAGCGGTGTCTGCAATAACAATATCAACATTTTTTGAACTTGCTGACTGTACAGCGTCAAAGATTACCGAGGCAGGGTCGGCGCCTGAGCCCTGTGTGATCACGGGGACATCGTTGCGTTTGCCCCATTCCTGTAACTGTTCGACAGCGGCGGCACGAAAAGTATCGCCGGCGGCCAGCATGACGGACTTGCCCTGTTGCACGAAATGGTGCGCCAGTTTACCGATACTGGTGGTCTTTCCTGCACCGTTGATGCCGACGACCAGTATGACAAATGGTTTTGCAGACTCGGTTTTCAGCGCCTGTTCACAAGGCTGCAGGATAGTCTTCATTATGTCAGCTAATTTGGTGTGTAATGAATCGGCGTCGTTGATCACCTTGCGGGAGATGTCGCTCTGCAGTTCGTCGATAATGGTTGTGGTAGCATCTATGCCGACATCTGCGCTGAGCAGACGTGTTTCTAACTCGTCGAGCAGTTCACGGTCGATGTTTTTTTTGCCGAGAAAGAAATCGGCCATACCATCTGAGAAAGTGCGTTTGGTTTTTTCCAGAGACTGGCTCAGATCCGCAGGGCTATCTTCTGATAGGACTGGTGATTCTGCGGTGGGCGTCGCCGTCTCTGATGTGTTTTTTTGTTTGCGTTTTATGAAGCCAAACATGATGATTCGTGCAATGAAAATAATTGAGGTATCCTATCATTAGTTGCCCGTTTTTACATGGGTGGATGCACCGATAAAAATAAAAAATTATAAAGACCTGAATCAGTAAATCAGGCGTAAGAATTTAACAAGTTAGAGAGTAGTTATATGAATATGAAGTCAATTGCGGGACTGCTTGCGGTCTCGACTCTGGTCCTGGGTTGGGTGCTGTATCATGATGCAGATCCTGTGCCTGAGCAGAGTGACGAGGCCGTTCAATCTTACCAGTTGTCCAATGGTATGAAGATACTGGTGATAGAGAACCATAGAGCACCGGTCATGGTTTCACAGATCTGGTATAAGGTCGGCGCCAGTTATGAGCATGATGGTATAACCGGTATATCGCATGTGCTCGAGCATATGATGTTCAAAGGCACTGAGAAGTATCCAGCGGGTGAGTTTTCAGAAATTATTGCGGCCAATGGCGGTGAAGAAAATGCTTTTACCGGCCAGGATTACACGGCATATTTTCAAAAGATAGCCAATGACAGGCTGGAGTTGTGTCTGTCACTGGAAGCAGATCGCATGCGAAACATCATCTTTGATGAAAAGGAGTTTGTAAAAGAGCTTGAAGTGGTCAAGGAAGAGCGCCGCTTGCGCACAGATGATAAACCCAGTGCACTGACCTATGAACGTTTTAATGCGGTGGCTTATACCAATAGTCCCTATCGCCGACCCATCGTAGGCTGGATGGAAGACCTCGATACGCTCACAGTAGATGATGCGCGTGAGTGGTATGAGACCTGGTATGCACCAAACAATGCGACACTGGTGGTGGCAGGTGATGTCCTGGCAGAAGATGTTTTTCGACTGGCAAAACAATATTTTGGCCAGTTACCGACTTCCAGGATACCTGAATTGAAACCCCGGCACGAAGCCAAACAATTTGGTACGCAGCGATTAACTGTTGAGTTGCCGGCAAAAATTCCTTATCTCATCATGGGTTTTAAAGCGCCCAATCTAACCTCTGATATCGTAGGCACCGAGCAGGAAAAGGAACTTTATGCATTAGAAGTTCTGGCGGGTGTACTCGATGGTGGAGACAGCGCGCGGTTGAGCAAAAATCTTGTCCGCGGTCAGGAAATTGCCAATAGTGCGAGCGCCAGTTATGGCATGTCGGCAAGACATGACACGCTATTTGTTCTATCGGCAGTGCCGAATGATGAGGTGGCGATAGAAGTGCTGGAATTTGCGCTTCGTGAACAAATCAATCTTCTTAAAACACAGCTGCCAGATGATAAGGAGCTGGACCGAGTGAAAGCGCAGGTCGTTGCTGCTCAGGTGTATAAACAGGATTCAACATTCTACCAGGCGATGGAAGTGGGTATGCTCGACACCATCGGTCTACCGTGGCAGATAAAGGACGAGTATGTCGATAAGGTGTTGGCAGTGACTGCAGAACAGGTTCAGCAGGTGGCAAAAAAATACCTGACAGATGATCGTTTGACTGTCGCCGTGCTCGATCCATTACCGATCGAAAGCAATGGTACCAAAACCACGAAAACAGTTTCAGTGGCAGGAGAGAAAGATGCGCAGTAAGCTGATCGATAAACTGAACGCTCGAGGTGTGTACAGACAGGATAGGTGCCGTCATCTCACGAAGCGCTTGATGCGTACCATCGGTCTGATGGTCTTGCTGTCATGCAGCGCTACCGTAACGGCTACACCACAGATTCAGACCTGGCAGACCGAGAATGGCGCAAAAGTATTATTTGTGCCGGCAAAAGAAATTCCCATGCTGGATGTCCGTATCGTATTTGATGCAGGAAGTGCGCGGGATGATGGTCTGAGTGGACTGGCTGTATTAACCAATGGATTGTTATCCGAAGGTGCTGCCGGTAAAACTTCACAGCAGATAGCCGAAGCTTTTGAAGCGGTAGGTGCGGAGATAGAATATGATGCGGCGCGCGATATGGCGGTGATCGGCGTGCGCAGCCTGACAGAATCACGGTATCTGGATATTGCTATCGAAAGTTTGACGCAGGTATTGACCCAGCCTGATTTTCCGCAGGACGCCTATCAGCGAGAACTGAACCGCATGAAAGTATCGGTGAAAGCGCGTGAACAGTCACCATCTTCTCTTGCCAGTGTTGCTTTTAACAGAGCAGTGTTCGGTGATCACCCTTACGCTTCGCCTTCATCCGGCACCAGAGAGAGTCTGGATAAGATGACGCTGGAACAGGTCCGTGCATTCTATAAACAGTATTACGTTGCCAGTAATGCGACCGTTGCTATCGTTGGCAATGTGGATCGACAACAGGCGGAAGCGATCGTTAACGATGTTGTGTCTGCACTGCCTGCGGGCAATAGACCTTCGCCGCTGGCAGCTGTAAAGCCTTTGACTGAAGCAAAAAAAATCGTTATCGATTACCCCTCTGCGCAGACACATATTTTTGTTGGGCAGCCGGGTGTGAAGCGCGGTGATGAGGATTATTTTAGTCTGTATGTTGCTAATCATCCGTTTGGCGGCAGTGGTTTTACATCGAGACTGGTCGAAGTTATCCGTGAAGATAATGCGCTGGCTTACAGTGTTTATAGTTATTTTTCACCGCTGCGTGAGTTCGGCCCGTTTGCTATGGGTATGCAGACCAAAACAGAACAGACGGAGCAGGCGCTGACCCTGCTGGATCAGCAGTTGAGAAAATATGTTGCTGATGGACCTGAAAAAGATGAACTGGCAGCCAGTGTGAGCAATATAACCGGCGGTTTTCCGCTGAATATTGATAGTAATAGCAAGCTACTCGAATACATAGCCATGATCGGTTTCTATGATCTGCCGATTGATTATCTGGACCGTTTTATCGATAACATCAACGCTGTCGATGTGAAGATGATCAATGATGCGTTAAAGCGGCGAGTTCATCCCGACAGGATGGTGACCGTTGTTGTTGGGAAGCAACAATGAAAATGTACTGAAATCGTTCCTGACGATTTTCAGCATACGACCTACATGGATGTAGGAAGTGTCGAAAATGCAGGAGCACTTCTCTACCGCTCCATCCATGGAGGTGAAAAATGAAAAACGGCTCATGCAGAATTATTGGCGGCAGATGGCGTGGTCGAAAAATAAAATTTGATGATGCAGAAGGTCTGCGGCCGACGACGGACCGAATCCGTGAGACGTTGTTTAACTGGTTGCAGCCTTATATCCATCAGAGTCGCTGCCTGGATGTTTTTGCCGGCAGCGGTGTACTGG
>DAOVJH010000410.1 GCA_030673345.1 Pseudomonadota bacterium | reverse complement strand
TAGTCAATTTAGGCAGGTACCTGATGATAGCCATGGTCAGCAAGATCAGGCCGCCAAAGATCATTAACGGCTGCCCGCTCATCCACTGCATAGTGCCGTCCACATCGACCTGAAAGTTCTGCATCTGCGCAAGAAAGATAACGATCGCCAGGCCATTAACGAAACCCAGCATCACCGGATGCGGCACGATACGGATGAATTTACCCAGTCTCAGCACGCCGGCAAGAATCTGTATCAGTCCGGTAAGCACCACAGCGGCGAATAAAAATTCAACGCCATGATCAGCAACCAGCGATACCATCACCACGGCCATTGCACCGGTCGCGCCTGAGATCATGCCCGGACGTCCACCAAAAATAGACGCCAGCAGACCCACCATGAAGGCCGCGTACAGCCCGACCAGCGGATCGACACCGGCAACAAAAGCAAAAGCCACCGCTTCCGGCACCAGCGCCAACGCGACCGTCAGCCCAGACAGTATCTCATTTTGTGCACAGACACGATTCTCACATCCCAGTCGGAACATAGTTTTTACTCTTAAAAAGTGGTTAATAGAGGTATAAAAAGGGCGCGAATTGTAACAGAAGGCTGATCAGCCGAATATAACCCTATCGGTCTATAAGACAGGCATTAAAGCGTCGGGTTTATGATGCTGATAACGAACAATTATCTATCAAGCCTACGTAAAACAACAAAAATAGAAATAAAAACTACTGTCATCTCGACCAGCGGGAGAGATCTTGAAATATCAGCGCATAAGATCTCTCCCGCTGGTCGAGATGACAGCTGCTTACTTAAGATTATCGTTCCACCGCTTTGTCCAGCCAGTCTGCGACCGTTTTAACCAGGGCATCTTCATGGCCATCAAAGAAATGATTACCTGCGATTTTAATCTGTGTGTAGTTTTTATTGCCGGCTTTTTTGGCAGCCGCTGCTCGCAGCCCGACGCTGGCAAGAATGTTTTCAAGATCCTCATTACCGTACAGATCGAGTACCGGCAAGGTAATTTTTTCCAGTGATCTGATGCTATCCATGCGCGCATCCTCGGCAAACGCGGCGATACCGATAGCAACAAAACCTTTGATCTCCTGCTTTGCTCCAGCCTGTTTTTCACCCGCGTTTGAAAGATACGAGCTGGAGAGGTAATAGGCCGTCATCGCTGAGCCCTGGCTGTGGCCTATCAGCACGATATTTTTTACACCACTGTCTTTCAGATATTTAATAGCAGCTTCGATACGTGGTGCAACCTCATCATACAGCGGTGCATAATCTATATATTCAGCGTCGTTGGCAAGAACCGGCATCTGGATCGACAGTGTATTCCAGTTATGTTCAGTCAGACCCACACGCAAGGGCTGAACTACCTGCTGCCAGTCAGGGTGGATACCGGTGCCATGCATAACAATAACTGCACGCCCTTTGTCTTCTTCGGCTTCTGTATAAATACCAAGAAAATCATGGCTTCCATCATTCAGCCAGACAGCTTCACCATCGAGAATGGCGTCGACAACCTGATCCGCCCAGCGCTTCTCTTTTGCAAGGTCAGAAGCAAATGCGTTAAATGAAAGTACCAATGATGCTGCAATCAGCAGCGTTTTTATCTTCTGCATCATATTAAAACTCAGTTACCAGCACGACTTCACCTGACAGACAAGCCAGGCCTTCATCTTCACCATAGACATCGACAACCATACCGACCAACAGATCATCGATGATGATCTCATCAGTATTAATCTTGTCAGCCACTGTTTCGAGCAGGAACATATCCGCTTCATCAACATCAACACAGACGTCACCGCTAAAGGTATCCGTTACCACGGTTACTATAATCTCTGCACCGGCAACATCGATAGCAGCGATGGTACCTGAAAGGTTATCGGCTTCTGCATCGTTATTAATGATGACAAATGCCGCCTTAACGTTAGCGACATTATCCAGATCAGGAACAGCCAGTCCAAAGACATCGACATCGGTCCCATCAACGATGACAGCACTATCGACGACCGTACCTTTTTTATCAAATACACGGGCACCATCGGCAATCGCAACAGACAATGCTGTCAGTGGCGCGACCACGTCATTATCATCATCTGTCAACATCTCGAAATTACCGCCAACATCAACGATGGATGTTGCCTGCCCGGTAAACATTGCCAGGTTCTGTTCCTGTACATCTG
>DAOVJH010000379.1 GCA_030673345.1 Pseudomonadota bacterium | reverse complement strand
TTGATATCTTCCGGGCCGGGGATTCTCGCTGGTGCATTTACAGGCCCTGCCGCAACAGTGATCGACGGCAGTAGAGAAACCAGTAACCACGATAAACAGACTGTGTTTAGACGCATGCATCCTCCGCTTGCCGCTTGATACTATCACACTACGGGCTTGTTTTTGCTAGCGGGGAATCGCGGATTATAAACCAGCAATCTGTCAGAGATTTTATCGTCGAAACTAGTAAGAATCCGGACAATTCTAATCATCTTTGCTATATTTTCTTAAGGAAACACGCTCTATCGATACGTGAAGGAAAAGGTTTTATCTAAATTTTAATGATGAACGATAATCGGTTTTATTCATATCTGCATAAGCAGATTCCAGTGATGATTGTTCTGTCAGTCTTCCCTGGACTTGCCTATGTCCTTCTCGGCTGGCTGCATGACATTCATCTGAAGGCGATAATCTGGTATCTCGGCGTACTTGTTGTCTCTTTCTACGGCTACCTCATCCATAAGCAGTATCGTACACAGAGCCTTAGCAGCACACAGCTAAGGGTCTGGTATCGGCATCTCAGTGTCTTTTATTATGTCTTTAGCCTGCTCTGGCTGGTTATCTTCCTGCTGTTTATCGCGGAAGATGAGTACAAACTGCACTATATCGCGATATTTACCGAGATCGGTGCGGCGGTGGTCGCTTCTGTTTTGCTGGTTCCCGACAAGCGGCTGTTCAAACCGACCGTAATCATCCTGATGTTACCGCTGGTCATCTATTTCGCCCAGATCGGTGACTGGTACGGTTATGTATTGTCCGTATTTGCCTGCGTATTCACCTGGGTGTTGATCTATGCCGCAGCGAGCAGCCACAAATTATTGATACAGACAAATTTTCAGGCCAATCATGATTTTCTTACCGGACTGAAAAATCGTTATTACTTTATCGGTTATCTGCAGACGCTGATAACCACGCTGCAACGATCGCATACCTGGTCTTATTTATTATTGATCGATCTTGATTACTTCAAGACGATCAACGATTCGCTGGGACATGATATTGGCGACCACCTGTTACAGGAGGTATCAAATCGGATCGATACACAGAAAGATCATGACAGCCTGCTGGCGAGGTTAGGTGGTGATGAGTTTGTTGTTGTCGGCATGGAATACAAAGATAAGGCCGAGTGCCGGAAACAGGCTGAATCAATGGCGAACAACATCTTAAAAACGCTTAAGGAGAGTTATAAGGTCGACCTGCATAAGCTGTATATCAGTGCCAGCATCGGCGTTAGCCTGATCGATGGCAAAAGTGATGATGCCAGCCGCCTGATTAAAGAAGCCGACATCGCCATGTACGAAGCGAAAGACAGGGGGCGCGATGGCGTTATCGTGTTCGACGATGAGATGCAGAAACGTGTCGAGCATAACCTTGAACTCGAGCAGCAATTGTATTTTGCTGTGGAGAACAATGAGCTTACCCTGAACTACCAGCCGCAGATGGATAAAGACGAAAAAATCATCGGCGTGGAAGCACTGGCGCGCTGGAACAACAAAAAGCTCGGGGCGATATCACCCACTGATTTCATCCCTATCGCTGAGAAGACAGGTTCGATAATAGAGATCGGGTGTTTCATCATGGAAACCGCTTTTCGAACCTTGAGCGAGTGGGAAAAACTGGGCGTATCGGTTGATCAGTTCTCTATCAATGTCAGTATGCGCCAGTTCTTCTATTATGACTTTGTTAAGGACGTGTTTGCATTGTGCGATAAATATCTCACTGAAGAAACCAGGAAAAAAGTGATCTTCGAAGTGACTGAAAGCATCATCGCTGAAGATGTTGATAAAGTCGTGAACATAATGGAACAGATAAAAAGCCTGGGGATCCGTTTTTCTATGGATGACTTTGGCACCGGCTACAGTTCCCTGAGCTATCTGAAACGTCTGCCGATCGATGAGATAAAAATTGACCGCTCTTTCGTCTCTGAGTTAAACGAAGAAACAACTGATGAGGTGATGGTACGAAGCATCCTGTACATGGCCGAACATTTTAATCTGAAAGTGGTTGCCGAAGGTGTCGAAACAGAAGAGCAGTTAACTATCTTACGTAACCGTAACTGCGGTCTTTACCAGGGGTACTATTATTCAGCCCCGCTCAGCTATGATGATTTTGTGCGTTTTTACAAGCGTCAATAACCGCTTATTTATTAGACTAACGTGAACAACCGCTTATCATTACGGCCAACAACAATAACCGCTCGTCATTTCGACCAACAACAATAACCGTTTGTCATTTCGACCGATAGGAGAAATCTTACCTGTCGGTGTATAAGATCTCTCCCGCTGGTCGAGATGACCGTTTCATGGGTTATTTTTTTACCGGATTATTCCTTACCCAGCGCTTTGATCTTTTCAATCAGCTCAGGAGAATCCCATTCTACGCCACCGAACAG
>DAOVJH010000101.1 GCA_030673345.1 Pseudomonadota bacterium | reverse complement strand
CTTTTTCCTGCGCGGCCTGTTGAGCTCTGACCTTCGTTTCATCAACAGCCTTTTCCTTTTTAGAATGCTGTTGTTTATTGTTTCTTTTTTTATCCTGCTGGACTTTCTGCACCTGTTTTTTTGTTACCAGGCCAGCTTTTAATAATTGATCTTGAAACGGGTTACCCATTTTTCTTTCTCATTAACGCTTAAAAATTAAAAAATATTTTGAGGGATTTGCACGATGTAGATTTTTCGTCGTGGCAAGGCAAAAATTGTCGAAGAAGCGCAGTTTACATTAAGTTTGCCACTATGTGGCCCCGCCTTTTGAGACCATTTTTAACGCCGCCATGGCGGAAAAGATGCTTCGTGCAAAGCTCTCATATTATTCTTCTGGCAGTAATGCATTACGCAAGTCAGAAACAATGCGATGTGTATTATGACAGCGTGCACACACGGTAACCGCGATTTCACCCATCAACTTCTGGCTGTCTTTCACGCGCCCTGCGCTTATGTTCGCCTGCAGCTTTTCGAAACGCTGCTGCGTCGCTTTACCGAGGATGCGTTCCCGTGGATACTCATCATCTTTATGGCAGCTGTTGCAACTTCCACCGAGGACTTCCAGCTGATCTGTGAGCGTCTTGGCAGACTGCAGTGCCACAGACTTATGACCATCATCCAGCGCGATCAGGATCCGGTTAACTGATTCAGACAGTACTTCCATATTCTCTTCAAAACTTTGCGCTTTTCCGCTTAGATCGCCACCGATATCTTTAAGTTTGATGTCATCATAATGCGGTGAACGAAAAGTAGCCGTCACCAGTGGCTGATAGTATGTATGGCAATCATCACAGGTGCGCTTTATCATTTTCAGCGTTTTGCCAAGACGGTACATATCACCCTTCTCTGCAAACATCGCGAGTTCGGGCAGAAGTTTTGGTTTGATCGCTTCCTCCCACTCAGGAACCATGTCGACTATCTTGTTGTAATCTTTATCCAGCCGTTTTATCCATTTCTCCATCGCAGCCTTATTGTCAGTAGCGGGATCATTCTGCTCTGCATATTCAGCAATCGCCTGCATCTCACGGCGCAGCCGGAACATGGTATGCAGCCATACCTGTCGCTTGTTTGCTGGTTTGTACCATTGTTCCAGCGAAGCAGGTGGTTTTTTAAGGCTGACCATAGGCTCGGCATAAACAGGGTTAAGCCAGACACCAGCCAAAAAAGAAAGAAACAGGGTAAAAGAAACAAATTTCATGTTACACAGAGCCATAGTTATAAAATACCGGTGCATTATAAGTCATTCTGCGCATTCTGAAATAACCTTTCTTTTGATGTAAATCATTCGCTCGCACACTGCTTAACGCTATGATTTCACGGTTAAATAACCGGATATGATGAAAATGAACATTAAACAATTTATGGCACAGGACCACAGAGACTGCGATTTGCTTTTTGCAAAGGCCGAAAATGCAGCCGCCAACGATGACTGGACTGCTGCCAGCCATGCATTTACTGAATTTGTCCACGCCATGGAGCGCCACCTTGGCGTTGAAGAACAGGAGCTGTTTCCCGCCTTCGAGGAAGAGACCGGCATACTGACTGGCCCGACAGAGATGATGCGTATGGAACACGAACAGATGCGAACGCTTTTTGCCGAGATGAAAGAAGCAATGGAACAACAGAATAGCGATGACTACCTCGGCGCAGCTGAAACCCTGCTGATTATGATGCAGCAGCACAATATGAAAGAAGAGCAGATATTATATAACATGATGGATCAGCGACTGCCGGATGAGGTAAACGACTGGCAGAAAAAATTTAAAGGCTGGAATAAGAAATAATGTCCCAGGAATTATTACAGGAGATTTTACTTGATGTCAGTGATCTGTCGCCGCCGGAACCGCTTGAGCTAACACTCGAAACCGCCGACCGGCTGCTGCCCGGGCAATATCTGCGGATGCAGCATCGACGCGACCCCTGTATGTTATACGGCAATCTCGAAAACAATGGTTTCAAGTACAGCCAACGTGAAGGCTCAACAACAGCCGTCGAATTATTTATCTGGCGTGAAGATGATGCTCAAGCTGCAGATGCAGTACAACTGGTTTTAAAAACAAGCTGATATATTTTCCGAATCAGCTAACGTTCGTCATACCGGCATGTTTTTAGCCGGTATCCATACTCTAGAGATGAATGCAGATAGAACTTTGCTACTCGCCACCGGATGGATTCTGGCCTACGCCAGAATGACGAGATAATAAAATTACCACTTCATTTATGGACGACTCACTAAAATTTTAAACAATGCGCGCCGACCTTTCACTACAACAAGCCCCGCCCTTTTCCGTACCCGCACGTTTCCTCGTCAGCGCGCCGCTATTTGGCCTGATTGCAGCACTGGTACTACTCTGGCACGGACCGGAGATGGTCAGCCATCGTTGGACACCTGAGATACTTGCAGTCACCCACTTCCTGACATTAGGTTTCCTTGCTATGAGCATGCTGGGTGCGATGATGCAGCTCATGCCAGTACTCATGGGTATGGTAATCCCGCGTGCCGTATTATTCAGCAGCGTTATTCATACACCATTATTTCTTGGCAGCCTCAGCCTCGGAATGGCATGGCTGTTTCAGATCAATCAGCTGTTCATCGTTGCAACTGTCTTACTCGGCTTTTCTCTCAGTGCTTTTATCGTGGTGGTATCAGACCGTTTGCTGCGTTCGAAAAATAGACACGCTACGCGCAGCATGATGCTGCTGGCATTACTGGCATTATTCATCACCGCCAGCCTTGGCATCTACCTCTCTTTGGGACACGGTGTACAAACATTCCAGCTGGCACGGCAGCTGACAGGCCTGCATCTAAGCTGGGGACTTATCGGATGGGTACTATTGCTGATCATAGCCGTCGCCTACCAGGTGATCCCGATGTTTCAGATCACCGATGAATACCCCGTATCACATCAACGCTGGATGGGCTGGTCAGTATTTGCCGCCCTGCTCTGCCTGAGCGCAACACACATATGGTCACTGCCAATCGTAAAGATTTTTGCCAGTACAGCATTGATCGCTTGTCTGATCATATTTTCTCTGACGACTTTATGGATACTTCACAAACGACGGCGCCAGTTAGCCGACACCACGATGCGATTCTGGCAGCTCGCCATGGTCAGTCTATTGTTACTCGCAATGGTGTGGAGCGCACAGGCGTATATCAAAATAGACATGCCTGCACTGTTACCTGGCATATTGATGATCCATGGTTTTGCCATGACCACGGTTAACGGCATGATGTACAAAATCATACCGTTTATCATCTGGTTGCATCTCAGCGTACATAATAAGAACCTGCGTGACAAAGGTGAAAGGGAGTCACAGGTAAAAGTACCGCATATGCGAAAGATCATTCCTGAAGCCGCCAGCCTATGGCAGTTTCGTTTTCACATGAGCAGCCTGATATTACTGATACTGGCTTCAGTATGGCCATTGTTATTTTTCTATCCAGCAGCAATCATATTTGCTGCCGCACAGCTTTTCTTATTATTCAATCTGTCAAAAGCTGTCTATTTTTATAATATGAAGCTAGCCGAGCTTTCTTCACAGTATTAAAAAAGAGAACAGAAAGACGCCAGAAACTTGCAGTCCCGGAAATTCTTCAATACCATTTCAGCTACGATAAAATCGGGATAACAATACATTCCTGTATGGACACTTTCTCTTTACACGGTGTATTCTCAATAAAAAAGATAACACGATGAAGACTAAAAAATTTGCAGCTATCGGTAAGGCGTTAACCTACTTTCACTTACTACTTTTACTGACAGCATGTTCTTTAGTTGAGATCAAAGAACAAACGAACATACTGAATTCACTCGGTGAGATAACGGGTGAGATAACGGTCACACTAGAGAACGGCCATAACCTTAATGCCATATTGTTAACAAAAGAAAACGGTTTCCTTAAAGTGGGAAACCAGTATTCGGTTGGTGCAGATGGTCGATATGTTTTCCCTGTCGTCCCGGGTACATATTATATCGCTGCGTATGTCGATTCTAACAATGATGAAGAATTTCAGCTTACGGAACCTGCCAGTTACCTGGGCATCACCAGCCAGATACCTCAGGAAATCAATGTCAGTGCTGGAGAAAAAATCAACATCGAGAACATACGGATAGAAGGCATAATAAAACATATCGCCGCCAAAGACGTCATACAGGACAGTCCACTCATCATCAAAAATATCGGGCGAGTCGTATCGATCGATGATTCGATGTTCGATCGCAGCAATGCATCGATCGGCCTATGGCGACCTGTCGATTTTATCGAAAAAATCGGTGGTGGGCTTTTTTTCCTGCAGGCGTATGACAAGAACAAAACGCCTGTGCTGTTCATCCATGGTATAAATGGTACGGCGCTGGACTGGGAAACGACCATCGCTTCGATCGATAGAGAAAAGTTTCAGCCATGGGTGCTGTACTACCCGAGTGGTGTTGGACTGAACCAGGTCAGTGACTACCTGATCAAATCGATCAATACGCTGCAAAATCGCTATAAGATCGATCAGCTCTATGTGATCGCACACAGCATGGGCGGCCTGGTTGCCCGTTCCTTCATAATGAAACACACCGAAGGAAAAAGCACGGTGAAAATAGCACTGGCGATGACGGTTAACAGCCCGCTGAATGGTATGGCAAGCGCAAAATCAGGGATAAAGTATTCACCTATCGTTGCACCATCCTGGCGCGATGTTGCTATGGATAGCGCATTCATCAAAAAAATTAACGCCTGGGATATGCCAGCAGACATCCCCTATCACCTGATTTTTTCTTTTGAATCCGGAGAAGGTGATGATGGTGTTGTCTCTCTGGAAAGCCAGCTCCCGATGAAACTACAGGCAGAAGCAGTCAAAATATACGGCTTCAACAGTGGTCATGCCAGCGTACTGCGAGAAGATAATTTCATTATCCTGTTTAATACTATCCTTAAACAATCCCTGCACAATCCATGAGCATTCCATGAGCAGAAACATCGTTCAACAACAATTAAAAACACACTTTTGACCCTGGCAAGGCATTAATAATAAAGAATAATTTAAAAAAATACTGTAATATTAACGCTAGTTTTTTTGTGGAATAATGACGTATAAATGAGTGACCATACTAGCCTGGAACGTGAACTAGGCGAACTATTAATCGAAAGCCTTAATCTCGAGGATATCAAACTTGAGGATATTGATTCAGAAGCAGCACTATTCAATGAAGGCTTAGGCCTGGATTCGATCGATGCCCTTGAACTTGGCATGTTGCTATCAACAAAATACGGGATCAAGCTGCGTTCTGATGACCCGGAAATTACGCACATATTTTCTTCTCTGCGTGCACTAGCCAGGCATGTCGAGTCAAATCAAAAAACCTAATACTAACCTGCAACGTCTGGCGCACATAAGCCTGCTGATTTACCCGATTGTTGCACATGCTGGAATCCTGATGGAGCATGCAGTATTTCCTGTCGTTTACCTGCTGGCCGCTATCTATATCAACAGTCTGAAGCTGATCTCACAGCACCTCGTGGCTGGAATAACATTTACCGTACTGTCATGCATCGTAATCTATGCCGTCGTCAGTGCTGATCTACACACCTTGATCATCTATCTGCCGCCGGTTTTGATCCCCTGCTGGCTCGCCTATATTTTTCTCGGCAGCCTGAGAACAGAACGCGCTCTGATATCCAGGATGGCAGAAAAGATGGAAGGACAGCTGCTGGATCAACAACACTTACGCTATACCAGGCGCCTGACAATCGTGTGGGGTGCCGTCTTTATATTGATGATCTGTGAAGCTGTCATCCTGGCCATATGGGCACCATTCGAAATATGGTCATGGTGGGTACACGTCGGCAACTATTTTATCATTGCCGCTTTATTTCTGATCGAGATGTCCGTACGACACCTGTTCATCGGCAAACGAGCACAGTTTTTTCAGAT
>DAOVJH010000476.1 GCA_030673345.1 Pseudomonadota bacterium | reverse complement strand
TGCAAAAACGACAGCGGGTTTTATTTTTAAAAATGCCTTGCTCTCCAGAAAAAATCGCTGGCGTCGATTTGGTTATGCCAGCGTAAACTTTGGTGAGCCGGTCTCTGCAAAACAATACTGTGAAGCGAATGATGTTGATTTTAGCGCGTTGCAGACAGAGGAACGATTCTTACGTGTTGAGTCACTGGCAAGGTCGATCATGGATAACATCTCACAGGTGGTGCCTGTTGTACCTGTAGCACTGATGAGTGAGGTGTTGATAAAAAATTCCGGGACATGGAAAAGTGAACTCGAATTAAAATCGTTGTGCTCGGAAAGGATAGAGCAAATGGAAGCAGCGGGCGCACCGATCGATATATCGCACAGCACACTTGAAAGCGTGCTGGGCTCAGCGCTGAATGCGCTTCTCGGACGCGGCCTGATCGAAGAAAAAGATAATCTGTACCGTATGAAAGCGTCTGAGATGGATCTTGTAAACTACTACGCAAACTCGATCAGTCAATGGCGTGATGAGTAATGCGACAGGTGAATAATTTTTTCCAGAGATTAGCTATAAAAGGGGCTGGTTATAAATTCATGCTGGTACAGATTGCAGCATGACTATATTAATAGTGAGTAAGTTAAGCCGATGGCAGCGCATGCGCCGATCACGGGTACGATGCCAACTTTAAATCGGAACAGTGCGATAAATGCAGCAGCACCGATCAGGGCAGAAAACCATTCAAAGGTCGATTCAAAACCTTGTGGCCATAACACGTGGTAAGCAAAAAATGCGGCCAGGTTAAGAATGACGCCGACCACAGCGGCGGTGATGCCGGTCAGCGGTGCAGTAAACTTAAGGTCACCTCGTGTAGCCTCAACAGCCGGCCCGCCAAGCAGGATGAAAAGAAAAGAAGGCAGAAACGTAAACAGTGTGGCAACGCTAGCGCCTGCGGCACCTGAGAGTAACAGTGCCTCCGGTCCAAATATTTCTTTGCTCCAGCCGCCGACAAAACCGACGAAGGCAACGACCATAATCAGCGGGCCAGGCGTGGTTTCACCCAATGCGAGGCCGTCGATCATCTGTGTTCCAGTTAACCATTGGTAATGCTCTACGCCACCCTGATAGACATAAGGTAAAACCGCATAAGCGCCGCCAAAAGTCACCAGTGCCGCTTTAGTAAAAAACCAGCCCATCTGCGTGAGTGTATGCTGCCAGCCATAGTTCGAGGCCAGCATAGCAATAACACCGCCACCGATGATGAGACCGATGAGTAGATAGACAGTGAACCGGCTCCAGTTGAATCGGGCATGGTCTGGTACAGGGGTATCGTCATCGATCAGGGCCGGGCCATAAGAATCTTTGCCGCTGCCGTGGTGGCCGCCTGGTTTGAATTTTTCAGGCGCAATCATTGAGCCCAGGTAACCGATGATGCCGGCGGCGAGTACGATATAGGGGAATGAGATATCGAAAGCAAAAATTGCGATAAACGACAGTACG
>DAOVJH010000091.1 GCA_030673345.1 Pseudomonadota bacterium | reverse complement strand
TGTTTGTCATGATAGAGCGTGTCGCAGGGCAGGTAGGTGGAATAGTCGCCTTCAAAAAGGCGCTCACAATCTTCAAAGGCCTGTTTTAGTGCGGCTTCATTGAACTGGTTGAAGGCGCTGCGAAAAATTGTGCACACAGCACCACACACACTATCGGCATAGGTTAACTGAACGTCATCCGTGATGTCATATGTTGATCTTCGATCTCGCATGCTGAATGGCCCGAGAATTTAATAATAGTTTTTATTGGTCTTTCTATTTATAGCTGAAAAAGATAGAAATGCACAGCCAAAAGTCCAGAAAATGTGAACTGGTTCAAATTTTTATTATCGGCGTATGAAATAGCTGAATCAGTGAAAATCGATTAAACTTTCAATGAGTTAGCTTTGTTTTTATTTAGAAGTATGTGTAAAACTGCCGTCCCAGTCGTCTGCTGGTGGATTTTCCCGGTAGTGCATGATGCGGTCGAGGTAGATATGGTAGATCTTGCGGTCAGGATCTAGCTGGCTTAAGCCGAATATTTCCCGTTCTGCCGCATCCCAGTTTTGAGCGCGGTACTGTTTTATGCCAATGTGGAACTGCTTGAGTAACTTCCTTTCTGATTTATCGATATTTTCCAGCAGGCCCAGTGGTTCATAGATGGTCACTGTTTTATCTTTGCCTTTAACACGAACCCGGTCGAGCTCCCGGTATTCAAACTCAGGTACGGCATGTCTGGTGAATTCACTGGTGATGATATCGACGCCATAAACTTTGGTTAATCCCTCGAGGCGTGAACCGAGGTTTACTGCATCGCCTAATATGGTGTAATCGACACGGAATTCAGAGCCTTTATTACCGACATTCATGATACCGCTATTAACACCGACACCGACGTGGATCTCAGGCCATTGTTTTATGGCGAACTCTTCGCGTAAGGATTTCATCCGCTCGATAATACCGAGTGCTGCTGTTAGTGCGTGTAGAGCATGTTGATCATCTTCAAGCGGTGCGCCCCAGAATGCCATTACCGCATCACCCATGTATTTATCGATGGTGCCGCGGTCATCGTGTATCACTTTGGTTATCGGTGTCAAAAAGGCGTTGATGTAGTCGGTGAGCTCTTTCGGTTCAAGACTTTCAGATATGGTGGTGAAGCCGCGTACATCAGAGAACAGTACAGACATCTCGCGCATCTCACCATCGAGGTTGATGTCTTCCATCTTCTTACTCATCTCGTCCACCAGTTCTGGTGGTACATACTGGCCAAAGAGGTGTGCCAGCTGACGTTTGCCGCGAGACTCTACGAAGAAGCCGTACGTCATCTGCAGTGCGAATAGCATGATAACCAGCAGTACCGGTGCAGCGATAGGTAATACCAGCTGTGCGTTTGACCAGGCATAAAAATTGGTCGCGATCAGTAATACGATGCTGCCAAGTATCACCAGTGTTGAAAACAGGGCAGACAGAACCGGCAGTGAAAAAGTGAGTGCGATGCCGATAAAACTGATCAGTATGAATTCATAACCTTTAGTGTAACCGGGTGCATGTAATATGCGGCCATCAAGTATGCCCTGAATAATATTGGCATGTACTTCAACCCCCGGGTAGGCTGGTTCCAGCGGGATAGTCCTAAGGTCGAGCAGGCCTGGTGCCGAAGTACCAAACAGTGTGATTTTTCCACTGAGGATATCTTTATCGACTTTCTTGTTTAAGACATCGGTCGCCGATATATATTCAAAACTTTTCTGTTTGCCGATGTAGGGTACGAGAACACCTGACTCGTGGTCGACCGGGATGGCTATCTCGCCTATGGTCACCCACTCGAGGAAAAGGTCATCGCTATCCGAATTGGTTTCTACGACCATTTCGATTACCGGTGACCCGGTGGCGGCTCTGGCCAATGCAAGCGCCAGGGACTCGTGAAGTTCATTCTCATAGGTTTGCAATAGCGGAACTCGGCGGAATACACCGTCATCATCGAGTAGCGGGTTGTTGAAAAAACCGCCGCTGAAAGCACTCTGTTGCAGTTGTTTCAGGTTTGCGGTGTAACCTTCGGTTTTATTTATGGCTAACTTCTTGAGTGTTTTTTTATCGAGTTCGGTAATCGCTTTGGGCAGGCCGCCCTTGATGGTGTCGGTGTCCATGACGAAACCCATCACTGTTTTCCTGTCCTTCAGTGATTCAGCAAACCGCTGATCATGCTGTAGTGATGACATCACACGGTTATATTCCGCGATGAAATCAGGATTGTCTTTTAAGGAACTGTTCGCCATCTCATCGAGCAGTTTTGCGCCTTCATCGACATCTTCTTCAGCAAAAACGATATCGTAACCGATCGCTTTGATCTGGTAGTGGTCGAACAGGACATCGTTGATCTTCGCCAGGATATTACGGTTCCATGGCCATTGGCCGATCGCCTCAAGGCTTTTTTCATCGATGTCGACAATGACGACCTGCTTATCGACATTTTCGGGTAATGTTATTTTCAGGCGGGCATCGTAGGCCTGATTTTCAAGACTGGTCAGAATAGGGATATTAAGTATCTCACCCACGTGGAGTAAGAATGCGAGGGTCAGCGCCAGACTTAATGCATATCGAATAATGCGTTGAATATCCAAGGAGTTTTCCTGATTCTTATTGTTTTATTAGTACATAGGAAAATAGCAAATATTAGTCGGTAAAGCTATGAATACGGCATATGTTGTTCATTTTCTGTAAAATATCCGAAACATCTGGATTTGAATAACGAGGCATGAATTAAGTGAAAATGAATGAATTACTTCTAGGCGTTAACATCGACCATGTAGCAACTTTGAGGCAGGCGAGGGGGACGCGTTATCCTGACCCGGTGTTTGCAGCGCTGCAGGTCGAACAGGCAGGTGCCGATAGCATAACCCTGCACCTGCGAGAGGATCGTCGTCATATACAGGATAGAGATGTCTATCTATTGAAAGAGCGCATGCTGACACGGATGAATCTTGAGATGGCTGTGACCGACGAAATGATTACTATCGCAAGTGATGTGAAGCCTGAAGACTGTTGCCTGGTGCCAGAAAAAAGGGAAGAGCTGACAACAGAAGGCGGTCTCGATGTCATCCGTTATGAGGCGCAGATTACAGATGCGTGTGCAAGGCTTGCTGATGCGGGTATAAAAGTTTCATTGTTTATAGACGCAGATCTGCAGCAGATAGATGCTGCAAAACGAACGGGCGCGCCGGTAATCGAGATACATACTGGTCACTATGCAGATGCTGAAAATTCCACGAAAAGTCAGCAGCTGTTAAACGCGATAACTGTCGCTTGCGAACATGCTGATAACATGGGTTTGCAGGTCAATGCCGGGCATGGCTTAAACCGGCAGAATATTTATGATATCGCATGCCTGTCGACGGTGAGGGAACTGAATATCGGCCATGCGATTATTGCAGACAGTGTTTTTATGGGGCTGGAAAAAGCAGTTGCTGAATTTAAGAAATTAATGCGTGAAGCCAGAAACTAGTCGCAAACTAGTCAGCGCTATCTTAAGCATTCGTGTTTATTTTATAATCAGCAACCCTCTGGATCGCTTTCAATAACACGGATGTTTCTTTTTCGATATCAAAATTGATATTCTGATTGATCATAGTCTCGATCTGATTACAGACCTGTTTCAGTTCAGATGTTCCGCAGCAACGGCTTGCTCCATGCAGCTTATGGACCTGTTCTCGTAAGCCAGGCAGGTCGTTGCTCTTAGTGGCTGCAGCTATTGCGTTTTTATAGCAGTCAAGTTCTGCTCTGAGCATAGCAAAGAGTTCATATGCAAGTTCTTCGTTATTTCCAGTAAATTCTTTAGCCAGTTTTATTGAGAAAACAGATTTGGTGTCGGCATCTTTAATTATGTCGCCGCTTTGTAAATCAGTGATATCGGTTGATTTAATCGGTTCCTTTAATATCCATTGGTCGATAACTTTTTGCAATATCGTGTCGCTAACGGGTTTTATCAGGATGCCGTTCATCCCGGATTGAATCACTTTTTCTTTTTCCTGGGGCATTGCATTTGCAGTTAGCGCAACGATAACAGGCTGCTTTCCTGGTGTTAGTTCACGAATTTTTTGCGTCGTTTCATAGCCATCCAGACCGGGCATGTGCAGGTCCATGAATATTATGTCGAACGAATTCATGCAGGCATAATCGATGGCCTGAGCACCAGAGTGTGCAGTGGTCACGCGAGCTTTATGTTTGTGTAAGATGATTTCAGCCAGACGTAAATTTACATCATTATCATCGACGACCATAATGTTGATGTCTGACCAGTCGGTCATTGATGTAAACGTATCAGCTAATGGGTCAACATTTGATTCCTGTGTTTTTTTATTGATGGCGCTGACCATCTTTTGTTTTATTATTTCAACTTTTTCAGAAGTGAAGACAGCGTAGTCAAAAGTGTGTTTCTGCAGGTTTCTTAATTCGCTGTGAGAGCGTGTGCTTGCGATCAATAATGATGGTTTGGAAAATTCCAGTTTACTGATCTTTTCTATCGTGTTATTTATGATTTCCTTCCTACTGATGAATACCACGATCATGTCATTTTCTTCTTCGATATCTGATAGTGCATTAAGGTTTTCTGTAGAGTAATCGTTGATAATGCATTGCCAGTTTTCAAATACTGACTTGTATGCCTGTCTGGCGATAAAATGATTGCATATGAAAGCGATCCTTTTTGTGCCAAGTTCAGAAGGTTTAGGCTCTGTATGGACAGGTGTTACTGGAACACTGAACCAGAATGTAGAGCCTTCACCCTCGGTGCTGTCAAAGCCTATTTCTCCATGCATCAGGAGTGTTAATTTGCGTGAGATAACAAGACCGAGGCCAGTGCCGCCAAAACGTCGAGTGATACTGGTGTCTGCCTGGGTGAAAGCTTTAAATAACTTTTTCTTATCGGCTTTGTTCATACCGATTCCGGTGTCGGAGACTGTGAACTTTATGCTGGTCTCATGGTGGTTGATCTCACCCCGATCGATCTGTACATAGACATAACCCTTGTCGGTAAACTTGATTGCATTACCGATAAGATTTGTGAGTATCTGATGAATCCTGAAAGGGTCAGAATTGATAACGTCTGGTACATCGTTAGACACTCTGTACAATAGCTCGACATTTTTTTCCAGGGCGCTAGTGCTTAACAGGTTAATGATATCTTCTATGATATCGACGAGATTGAACTCACTGGTGGCTATCACCGTTTTTCCTGATTCGATTTTTGACAGGTCAAGAACATCATTGATGATTTCCAATAGATGTTTTGAGGACTTATGAATGGTGCTCGAGTAGTCCTTTTGCTGGGTCGATAGCTGTGTTTCCTGTAACAATTCAGTGAAGCCGATGATGCCGCTCAGTGGTGTTCTTATCTCATGACTCATATTTGCAAGGAATTCAGATTTTGCATTATTAGCATAGATAGCTTTTGATCGTGTTATGTCGAGTTCTGCGTTTCTGATCTCCAGTTCTTCAAGTGTTTGCTGCAGTTCGTCGGTGTAAACATTGAGTTGTATTTCAAGATCTGTTCGGGAGTCCTTTAATTCATTTCTCATATGGTTGATGCATGATTCAAGAATGCCAAGTTCACCAGTAGTGTCGAGTTTTATGTGTGTATCAAGGTCGCCGGAAGTCATATTCCTTACTGCTTTAGTAAGTGATTTTATCGGGCGTGTAATAGTGCCCGTGATACGTATGACGACGAGTATGGTCAAGACAAGGATAGCGAGTGTGATCAAAAAGCCGTGTTGGATCTGGTCGACCTTTTCATCGATGGCAAATTCGGTAGTCAGTGTTACGACTACCTTTCCGATCTGGTTGGGAGCACTTTTTATGGTAGTTTCTAATGCACGATTTTCGTTATCATCTACAGAGATCTGGGCAGATATAATAGGTTCGATGAAGGTCAGTAGTTCTTTTTCCTCAAGAAAATATTTGAGCAGTGAGTCGTTGGCACTGGATTGGTTAGCGATGCTTTTTATGTCCAGTATATTGTTGTTGTATCCGTCAAAAACCTGTATGCGTTGGACAGGGTTGTTTTTGAGGATAGTGTCAGCTAAGGGTTTTATGAGGTCTATATTTCCGGAATAGATTGAATATTCGGCAGCAGGTGATAACTGTTTGGCGATAAGTTCACCATTCTTGGTCAGCGATTCAGAGATGTAGTCGAATTGATCTAAGATATAGTGTGTCGACAGAATGCTTGCGACGACGAGAGCAGGAAGAGTCGAAACAATAATGATTTTATT
>DAOVJH010000304.1 GCA_030673345.1 Pseudomonadota bacterium | reverse complement strand
TTATGATTCTCGTGACCCTGCCGTAAATTCTTTGGCCAGGGAATATCCGGACTAAAGTCATCCATAGACACCGGTGCCGAGTCACGCATTCTAGCGGGGTTAGGCTTCACATCTTTATTCATATCGCGGCCAAAAGATGGCGCTCTCACAGAATAATCACTGAGAGCAGATGACATATATGGGCCCGGTGGCGGTGGCGGAATAATCTCTCTAACAGCCTTCTGGCGCTGCGGCCAACGCGGGAAGTTAAAATGCTGCTTTCCAGCATCTGTCATTTGATCAGATTGCGGCGTTACAACAGCTGCCGTTTTTTCAACCGTTGAAGGCGTTGCATGTGCAACAAGAGACGACAGCAATAGTGCAGCGAAAAAGCCTGCTTTTTTGAGACCAGCCAGCTTAGGACATACGCATGAGACAAATAAATACATCAATGACTCCTATGAAGCTTAACTATCATCCTTAAGTCGAATACCTCGACGCCCACCTGGTGACGATTTCTTGGAAGGTGCCTTCTTAACGGCGATCTGTTTCACCGGAACCTTTTTCTTTACTGCCGTTTTTTTCTTGGCCGCTACTTTCTTTTTCGGTGCAGCTTTTTTTGTAACCGGTGCACTTTTGGCTGCTGGCTTAGTTGCTGGCTTAGTTGCTGGCTTAGTTGCTGGCTCGGCTGCTGGCTTAGCTGCTGGTTTAACCGCAGCTTTCTTCACTGCAGCTGGTTTTTTCGCAACCGCTTTTTCTGCACTCGAATCTGTTTTCGATGCAGAGGCCGTATCCGCAGCTGACGCTGCCTTAGCTGTTGTTGAAACGGCAGCTGGCGATGCCGGCGGTGTTGCTGGCGGCGTCGGCGGTGGTGTCGCAGCAGGTGGTGACGCAGGCGGCGGTGACGGCGGTGGTGAAGATTTTGGCATCACCATACCGATCAGCATACGCAATAGATTAAATATCATCTGTGCGATAACGACGATCCAGCCGATCAAACCAACGATGCCGCCATATATACGCATCCACATTGGTGTTTTGTACGCTTCTTCTGCTGCCTCAGCTTCAATATCTGCAGGGCAGATCTCAGCACATCCTGGGAACGCTTTTTTAGCGCTAATACAGCCCAATGGAATCACGAATAATGTCAGAACCGTTGATACGACCACACCAAATAATAGAGAGATGGCCATACCTTCAAAGATCGGATCACTCAAAATCACACTCGAACCACCGACCAGGGCCAGCGCAGTAATAACGATAGGACGGGTACGCGCCTGACACGAGTTGATGACCGCATCGATCACATGCACACCACGTTCGACTTCATGCTTGGTGAAGTCCACCAACAAAATCGAGTTCCTGACAATAATCCCGGCGAGCGCTATCCAGCCAATCATCGAGGTTGCAGTAAATTCTGCACCGAAGAACCAGTGGCCGGGAATAATACCGACCAGTGTCAACGGGATTGGCGCCATGATGATAGAAGGGAAGATGAAGTTTTTAAACTCGATCACCACCAGCATATAGATTATGATCATGGCCAGCATAAAGGCGCCGCCCATATCACGGAACGTTTCATAAGTAACAGTCCACTCACCAGTCCATTCAAAACCAGTCTTGCGGCTGTCAGCCGGTGGACCAAAATAACCACCACCGAGAAAACCATGGTCCACTTCGACGCCGTCTGGTGCAATATAGTCTTCCAGCATGTCATCAACCTGGAACATGCCGTAGATAGGCGCTGCTAACTCACCGGCGTTTTCACCGGTAACAAACTCTACCTCGCGTAAATCTTTATGGAAGATAATGTCTTCTTCTACATCTTTCACGAAACTGCCGAGTTCCGATAACGGCAGCATCGAACCATCAGGCGCCTGCACTGGTATTGCCCCCAGGCGGGAGAATTCTGAACGCGCAGACAATGGCACCTGTAATACGATATAGGTCGGATCGACCACGGAACCACGTTTCAGGTCACCAACAACAAAACCACCCATCGCCATCTCTAGCGTCATGTTGATCGAGTCTATCGTAACACCTTTGCGTAACGCCTTATCACGATCAGCTTCAAAGCGCCAAATCTCATAAGGCTGCTGCATAAGATTATCGACATCCGTGACACTCTCTGCTTTTTCAAGCATCTCTGTCATATCACGTGCAAACTGCTGCCTCGTTTCCTGGTCTGGCCCATAGATTTCAGCAACCACAGATTGCAACACAGGTGGACCCGGTGGCATTTCAACGACCTGTATCCGTGCACCAGCTTTCTCGGCAATAGGCGTCATAATCTCACGCATGGCGACCGCAAGTTCATGACTGGTTATCTCACGCGTTGTTTTATGCGTCAACACGACCTGCATATCTGCCTGCCAGGGTTTTGTTCTTAAGTAATAATGACGGACCAGACCATTAAAGTTATAAGGTGAAGAAGTACCGATATAGGTCTGTAAAGACACAACGTCTTCAAACTGTTTGGCTTCTGCAGCCAGAGAAACCATCAGATTTGCAGTATCGATCAATGATGTTCCTTCAGGGAAGTTGACCACGATATTAAACTCAGATTTGTTATCCAGCGGTAACATCTTCACCGAAACAGCAGTGGTATAGAACATCACACAGCAGGCAAAGAAAACCACAAATAATGACATCAGGAAGCCATAACCCAAGACACTGTTTTCAATTAATGGTGTAATCGTATTTCGGAAGAATTTACCAAGACGCTCATTACTCTTATGCTCTTTATCCGCATGATGTTTCAACGTTTCCAATGAAGGCTTTATCTTATTGGCCAGCCATGGAGTAAAAGCAAATGCAGCGAACAGGGAGAAGATCATCGCCACCGAACCCAATGTCGGAATTGGCGCCATATAGGGCCCCATCATGCCACGCACCACGCCCATCGGCATCAGTGCCGCGATAACAGTAAACGTCGCGAGGATGGTCGGGTTACCCACTTCATCTACCGCTTCAATTGAAACCTCTTCGCTCATATCCTCTTTCATCAACCAGTGCCGGTAGATGTTTTCGATGACTACGATGGCGTCATCGACCAGGATACCGATAGAGAAAATC
>DAOVJH010000015.1 GCA_030673345.1 Pseudomonadota bacterium | reverse complement strand
TTGCAAAATGGAGAGGAACGGTCATCCACCGTATCATCGAACTACTCTGTAACACGACCGTCTACCCTGCCAGCAAACAGATCATTAGCGATATACAGCAACAGGTAAGAGCCGATGTATTGCTCATAAACCCATCATTCATCGAACACCTGGAAGGCTGTGTGCATGAAGCAGTGACGACATTTAATCACACAGACCTAAGGTCGATCTTTGAGCCTGCCAGCGGCACCCGGTCATACAATGAGATGCCATTGATGTATCGACAGCAGCATCAGGCTGTTTATGGTGTCATCGACCGGGTTATCAAATCGGATAACGACATCACTCTCATCGATTACAAGTCACACCAGCTTGATGAAAGTGAATCCATACAGGATGCCGCTTTACAGTTTTCGACGCAGCTAGCGTATTACCGAAACGGCATCAGGAAACTGTGGCCAGAGCATACGGTAAAAACAGGGATTTTATTCACTAGCAACAATGAGATTGTGTGGTTAGAAAATAATTTCGAAACTAACGAATAATAAAAAATTTGAACCACAGAGACACAGAGGGCACAGAGAAAAAGCTATCTATTGTAAAAGCGCCGCAGGCGCTACCAAAAAATAAAACTCTGTGCCCTCTGTGGTTAGATCTTTCTTACCTACTTACGAAGCTCAGCAATCATCTTATCCACTGGCACATAACCCGGCAGCAACCTACCATCCTCTAACAAAATCGCAGGGGTACCGCGAACACCCAGCTCTCGCGCCAGTTTCAGATGTTCCTTGATAGGATTATCACAGCTCTTTTCTTCGATTTCTTCGCCAGACTTAGCCATGTCTAACGCCAGTAACTTATCATCGGCACACCATACACTGACGGTTTTCTTCATATCAGACGCGCCTTTCAACGGCATGAAAATATATCGCACTTCGATATCATTTTTTAGATAATCAGGTACTTCGCTATGCAGACGGCGACAGTATGGGCAGTCGATATCGGTTACCACGGTGATAATGTCTTTAACTTTTTCAGGCCGGTATACCAGCATATTATCGACACCAAGCTTGCCTACCACTGCCCGCCGGATGCCCGATTTAGCATCCTCGCTGACATTCTGTTTTGTTTTCAGATCAAACAGGTCGCCTTCGATCATGTATCGCGCATCGACACTCATATAGACGACCTGCGAACCAACGATAACCTCATACAGACCTTCGATAGGCGTTACCGAAATCTTGGTCGGCTTCACCGCAGGCATACTTATAGCTAACGCCTGTTTCAGCTTTTCGACATCCGTTGCTTTTCCAGCATGAACAGTAAAAGACACTAATAAAGAGGTAATAAATAAAAATAAGGAGAAAAATTTCATATTGCACACTAGTTAATTGATTAAGCCTGGTATCAAGACAACGGCCATTATAGTTAATTCCATGAAATCTTGATATAGCTGGATTTATTTTGCCCCCGTGAGGCACTCACCTCACACACGTGAGACCCATTTAGGCGCGAGGGTGGTGTTGATGATACATATCGCGCAGACGTTGGTCCGCAACATGTGTGTAGATCTGCGTTGTCGATATGTCACTGTGGCCCAGCAACATCTGCACCACACGCAGATCGGCACCATGATTTAACAGATGTGTAGCAAAAGCATGGCGCAGAGTGTGCGGCGATAACTGGTCAGCAGCTATGCCTGCAACTAACGCGTAACGTTTGATCATGTACCAGAATGCCTGGCGCGTCATCGCTTTGCCGCGTCGGGTAACAAATATCTCACTGCACTGGCTGCCTCCCTGCCTGGACTTTATATTTAATAGCCGCGGTCGAGACTGTTGGTAATAGTTCATCAGCCAGTCAAGGGCAACTTCTCCGACCGGCACCAGACGCTCTTTGTTACCTTTACCTATCACGCGGATGACGCCCTGCTGCATCGAGATCTGCGTAGTTTGCAGACTGATCAATTCGCTGACACGCAACCCTGTGGCATATAAAACTTCCAGCATCGCCCTGTCTCTCAATCCCAGATCATCACTGATATCCGGCGCAGATAGCAGATCTTCAATCTGCTGCTCATTCAGCGACAGAGGAAGTGAACGCTCTCCTTTGGGTGATTCCAACAGATGCGTCGGATCTTCACTGACTTGATTCTCGCGAAACAAGTACAGGTAAAAGCGACGCAGGGTGGATAATAGACGTGCGACCGAACGCCTTTTTTGCCTGGCACTGTAATTAAAAGCCAGGAAATCCTGTATGACGCTAGTATCTGCTTGCTTCAATGCGTTATTACTTTTCCCTAACCATAGTGAAAACCCGGCAAGATCACTCCTGTATGCCGACAGGGTATTCTCACTTAATCCATTTTCCATCCACAGATGATCGATAAAATTTTCGATCACCTGTTGCTCGGAAGCTGCTATCTGGTCAAATTTAGCCATATTCGGATTATAGGCGAAAAAAAAGCCACTCATATACATGAGTGGCTTTTTTACATTACTTAACAGCCCTTCTGGACTATTGTCTGCTAACGACGCTTGCGGCGTTTTGGTTTAATGGCCTTATCAATCTTAGCCATTTCTTTCTTAGACCAACTTTCCACAAATTTGGCAACGGCAGCTTCTTTCTTCTCAGCCATTCTGATCAAAAGATCCTGACGTTTCCGGGTTGTCGCTACTTCAGCTTTTGCTTCTGCTATAGCAGAAGCTGCTGCAGCTACACGATCACGCAGTTTTTGCTTGGCAGCAGCTGCGTTTACTCTTGCCTTTGCTTTACGCTCAGCAGCAGCCTTTTTCTTCGCCGCTAATGCTTTACGCTTAGCGGCTACGGCCTTTTTTTTTGCGGCAGTAGCTCTCTTCTTAGTAGCGGCAGCACGCTTTTTAGTGGCAGCAGCTTTTTTCCTGGCAGCAGCTTTCTTCTTAGCAACAGCGGCTTTCTTAGCTGCAGCGGTAGATTTCTTAGCTACTTTTTTCTTAACTACTTTTTTCTTAACTACTTTCTTCTTAGCGACCTTTTTCTTGGCCACTTTCTTCTTAGCTACTTTTTTCTTAGCGACCTTTTTCTTGACCACTTTCTTCTTAACTACTTTTTTCTTGGCAACCTTTTTCTTAGCCACCTTCTTCTTAACTGCTTTCTTCTTAACTACTTTACGTTTAGCTGGTGCTTTACGTTTAGCTGGTGCTTTACGCTTAGCTACTTTTTTCTTAACTGCTTTACGTTTAGCTGGCGCTTTACGCTTAGCTACTTTTTTCTTAGTTGCTTTTTTCTTTGTTGCCATCTTCGAAGTCCCCGTTTTGTGAGTTACGTTCAAAAGTATAAAACGAAATTCTAATTTAGCAAACTTTTATTGCAATTTACAAATTTTTTTTCTTAGTTAAATAAATCACTTAAACAGTGAAATTATTTTTTATTGGAATAAAATTTATTTTTCTAACATCTCTAGTATTTATTCCAGCGTTAATATCTTCTTAGAATCTAAAGCCTGTTTGCACAAAACCGCCAACAGTATTATCAGCAAAGGTTGCAGCAACATCGAGATTGAACCCTAACCAGAAACCGATTCCTGCTGTTAATGCAGTGTCTTTCGCACTTTCGGTAATACCGCCAGCCAGGTTCTTGCGTGCACCTACCCGTAACTGTGCGAAATCAAACGCATTAAATTCAGCACCCACGGACAGGTATTGTGTTTTTAAATCATCGAATCCCGGATTAGCCAACAAAGGTTTGTTTTCTGTAACATCATAATCGACGGCAACGGTAAGAAACCTGTTGAAGTAAGCAGCACCTATACGCGCTGTTGTCTCAAAGTTTAAAATCTGACCATTCGGTAACTGGAACTCATCAGTCACGATGTTTCTTACATTCAATCCCAGACGAAATGATCGATCAAAGTCATATGCAACGCCCATATCCAGCGAAGCAAATGTTCCAAGGTCAGATTTCAAACCTTGATCAAGCACATTTTCACCACTATCGACGGTATTGATAGACTCCCGAAAAATATATGACTGCAGATCGACTGCTTTTGGCTTTAAACCGACAGACAAACTGGATCCGGATAGATCGAATCTTTTCGCAATAGAAAACCCAAACTCTGTTGCTATAACACCTTCCAGAGTAAGCATGTTTGCCCCTGAATTTGGATCAATTAAATCAGCCGGCGCGGTTGACAAATCCTCCACTGTCCCAGCACCTACCGCATCGGCCCTTATGCTAAGCGCCATGGCATACTCTCTGAAGGCCATGCCTACCGCCAACACCCCTGATACATCCCCCGCTACGTCTTTATTACCGATGCCACTAACTATATCGGCCATTTCCTGCAATGCCTGCGCCTGTTCAACCGGATCAGCCGTATTCTTTCTTCTGCTATCAGCGGCCTGAAATGCATCGATATCATCGCGTAAATTTTCATTATCACGTGCAAATGCGCCGACACCGATCAGCAGTGAAAAATCGTCATCCGGACGCTGGTTTGTCAACATTGCCGGGTTCGCCCAGGCAGCAGTGGCCAGATCAGCTGTCGCTGTCGACACGCCACCCATACCAAGCGATCGCCCTTCGAAGGTAAACGGAACCGAAAGTACCGGTTGAGAACATACAGATAGAGCAATGGCTATTAATATCTTATTTTGAATTTTCATAAATTTCTCGCGGGCTTCCTGAATAGTGGTCAACATCATGATTAATCCTTCATCCGAGCATATATCAAACTTAAACAAATACAAGCAATCCTGTTAACATGTCCCTGCCCAACGCGACATCTGTGATATTTGTCACACAAGATATCCGGCAACAGAAAACAATCCCTACATCATTTAATATCATCACCTAACTATGGCCGAATCAACAGAGACAGAAATAAGATACGTGGGCTTATTCAGACGTCTGTTTGCAATCTTTTATGACACTTTTCTGTTGACAGCGATCTTGCTTGTTATTGCAGCCACTATTATGACGATAAATCATGGCGAACCAATTGAAACCGATGACAGCTTTCGCCCTGCCTATGTGTTTTTCATGATCAGCATATGTTATCTCTATTTTGCATGGTTCTGGGTTCACGGCGGTCAGACACTGGGCATGAAGACCTGGCGCATAAGCTTACAAAGCGACGACGGTAAAAACATCAGCTGGAAAATAGCAGCCATCCGCTTTTTTAGCGCGATCGTTTCCTGGGGTATTTTTGGACTGGGGTTTTTATGGAGCTTTTTCGATAAAAAAAATCGCTGCTGGCATGACCTGAGCAGTAAGACTGTCCTCGTCGACCTGCGATAAATCAGACGCAGATCTGGATCGTCCGTTATCAGGTGACCCGTCTCATAAAAAACAGGCTGACCAGGGTCACGACAATTAATGGCAGCGAGGCGCTCAGCAATGGTACGATATTCAGCGCCAGGCCCAGATGATTGATCGATCGATTAATCACAAAATAGATCACACCTATAATCACGGCTAGCATCAGGCGCTGGCCGACGCCGCCACTGCGCGGTGTGGTCGTAAAAACGATGGGCATGGCTATCATCAGCATCGCCAGACAGGTCAACGGCGTAAATATTTTGATCCAGAATGCCAACTTATACTCACTGTCATCCAGTTTATTATCTTGCAGATACTGACTATAAACCAGCAGCTCTGCGGCAGACATATCCTTCGACTCAAGTTCCAGAACAGTAAACAACTCCAGCAGGATAAGGCGTTCAAGTCTCAGCTGCTTCTCGAATGAAGTCGTTACACCGGCAGTTGATATATCAGAACGTTTTATATCGTCCAGCACCCATTCACCATTTTGATATTGCGCATGTTCAGCATAAATCATTGTCGTTAACTGGCGGTCTTCATCCAGCTCATACACATAGATGTTACGTAACTGCTGATCAGGCAATATCTGTTTTACATTGACGTAACGATTACCGTCACGCGCCCAGATATCATTCGTGCCGCCAACGATCAATTTTTTTTCCATCGCCTGGGCACGGTATGTCTTTGCTGTCCTGGTTGCAGAAGGCACCACGTACTCACCCAGAACCGCAACCATGATCGCGATGACGAACCCGGTCTGCAACACCGAACGTGTGATACGCATGGTGCTGATACCTGATGCGCGCATTACGATTAATTCAGAATTGGCTGCCATGGCACCTAGAGACAGTATGCCACCGAGTAACAATATAGAAGGTGACAACTCATACAGGCGCTGCGGCAGACGCATCAAGACAAATACAGCTGCTTGCAGTGCACCATAATCACCGATGCCCACGCTGTTTAACTGCGAGACAAAGTCGACAAAGGCAAAGATTGACAACATGACAAAACATGCCACCAGGCTGCCCAGTGTTACCGTTCTCGCGATGTAACGATCAAGGACCATCAGGCACCTCTTTTTTATTCAGGCCAGGAAGACCCATCCTCATTCCGATCAGATAACCGCTGCGCTTTAACAGGTAAAACGTAAATATGATAGCGATAAGGTGTACCCACCAGGTACCGACCCACAATGGCACTTTCTGTTGTATGATCCAGGTCTTGCCCACACCGAGAAAATTGGAATAAACAAGGTACAGTATCAACGCCAGCGCAAGTTTTGAGTAACGGCCGCTCCTGGGATCGGTATGGCTTAACGGTAAAGCCATAAATGCGACGATAATGGTCGCCAGCGGCAAACCAAACCGCCACTGCAGTTCGGCCTGATCTTTTGGAATATCAGACTGCCATAGCTCAGTGAGGCTTTTGGATTTTTCAGAATAATCTGCCGCCACCTGTTTTTTAGCGATGTGGATGCCATAGTCCCTGTATTTAATAATTTTAAACCCTGCTTCGCCAACATCACCGATGTAATGAGTACCACCGTGCATCATCATATAACGGCGGCCATCTTCACTATGAAAAGTATCGGTACTGGCCGCCAGGTCAACATGGCTTCTACCTTCATGCTGCTGCTGAAAAAAGACGTTTTCGATCTGATCGCTGTCCTGGCTTTCTGATTCCAGAAACAGAACGCCACCGCCTTTACTGGCACGGTTAAACTGCCCTACCAGCAGAGTATCGACTTCTGCCTGGCTTTGTATCTGCGCCGAGATCGCCGCACGCTGCTGGGTGATCACTGGTTTCACGAACAGCATCAGAACCAGCAGCAGGATGGTGGCCGGAACCGCGATTAACATCAGCGGCCGATACCACTGCAACGGCCCTATACCCGCCGACATAATCGCAGCCATCTCACTATCTTTGTATAAACGGCCAAACGCCAGCAGGATTCCCATCAACAGGCTAAGCGGGATCAGAACAACGGCAAACTCAAAAAGACTGTTACTCAGATAAGCTAAAAATGCACCGATCGGGATAATACCTTTTGAAACCCACTTTAGCAGGTGAACGACTTCGGTACTGAGTACGATGATGAGCAAAATAAAAAGCACTGACAGGCAGGCGATCAGCAGCTCTTTTGCAATATATTTGTCTATTATGGTCATATTCATATGGCGGCAGTTATCACTTTGCGCTATTTAACCCCAGTAATTACAGAAGTTTAACCTGAAAACTTCAGCAAACAATAATATTTAATGAGATAACTCAAAAATGACTTAAAAAACGAACATTTACACTATCACCGCTTCTTTAAATTGCATACAATCTCCATCATTAGCACAGGTCTTAAACGATCATTCGAAATATATCTAATTGCGGAGATATCATGGAATACACAGTAAAAAGCGGCAATCCCGAAAAGCAGCGTATCGGTTGCGTTGTTATCCCGGTTTTTGCATCACGAAAACTATCATCATCTGCAAAGATTATCGATAAGGCCAGCGACGGCTATATCTCTAACCTTGTGCGCCGTGGTGAGATCGAAGGTGACCTGGGCAATACCCTGCTATTACATAATGTCGAAAACACATTATGTGACCGCATATTACTGGTCGGCTGTGGAAAAGAGAAAGATATAACCGTTAACAATTTCTACAAGATTAACTGCAATATGGTCAAAACACTGCAGTCCAGCGGCGCCACTGAGATCGCTTCTTACCTCACTGAAATCCCGGTCAAACGAAAAGACATCCGCTGGAAAATACAGCATTCGATCGAAGCTATCGACGAATGCCTGTACAAATTTAATCAGCTCAAATCCAAAAAAGAAGAGACCCGGCGGCCATTAAGAAAATTCATCTTCAGTGTTAATGGCCGCGGGCAGTTGATGCAGGGTGAAGAAGCCGTTCGTCAGGGCATGGCCATTTCTGCCGGCATCCACCTGGCAAAAGATCTCGGCAACCTGCCCGGCAATATGTGCACCCCGGATTACCTGGCCAAACAGGCAATCAAACTGGCCACACAGCATAATAATGTAAAAACCACCGTACTCGAAGAAAAGGACATGGAAAAACTTGGCATGGGCGCCCTGTTGTCCGTCTCCAAAGGCAGCCGTGAGCCAGGAAAATTAATCACCATCGAATATTCTGCTGGCGGCAAAAAGCAGGCACCGATCGTTTTTGTCGGCAAAGGCGTCACCTTTGATTCTGGCGGCATCAGCCTGAAACCCGGTGCCGGCATGGATGAGATGAAATATGACATGTGCGGTGCTGCCAGTGTGATAGGCGTACTCAGTGCCTGCGCCGATCTGCAGCTTGCGGTCAATATCATCGGCCTCATCCCCACGGTCGAAAACATGCCTGACGGCATAGCCAGCCGTCCTGGCGACATCGTCACCAGCATGTCCGGCCAGACCATCGAAATATTAAACACTGATGCCGAAGGCCGTCTCATCTTGTGTGACGCCTTAACCTATGCAGAAAAATTTGATCCAGATGTCGTTATCGATATTGCAACCTTGACCGGTGCCTGCATCACCGCACTTGGCGCGCACCCGGCCGGTTTACTCAGCAACCATAATCCGCTGGCGAATGACCTGCTGTCTGCTGGTCAGACCAGCGGCGACCGCTGCTGGCAACTGCCGCTCTGGGAGGACTACCAGGAACAGTTGAAGAGCAACTTTGCGGACATGGCCAATATTGGCGGTAAAGGTGCTGGCACCATTACTGCGGCCTGCTTCCTTTCGCGCTTTGCTAAAAAATATCACTGGGCACATCTCGACATCGCCGGCGTCGCCTGGAAAACGGGTACACACAAAGGTGCAACCGGACGGCCCGTTGGTCTGCTAGCACAATATGTACTGGACAGGATAAAGGCACACTAATCACCCTCATCAAATGCCAATAAAACAACTTTAAGAACTGCCATGCCTGATTACGACCCAAAGAGCATCCCTATCCTCGATGATATTATCGAAGGAGAAAATGCAGATAAGGATGAAGCAGTATCCATCGCAGAAACAGTGCCTGAGGTACCGGCGCCAGAGGACATGCCGGATGACAACACGCTTGACCTGTTTGCTGCGGATCCGGAAGATCTTGAACGCACCGAACCTGAAATCGACGCCTTCGATGGATCGCCTGAAGCGCTGGAAGAGGATACCGGTAATACAGAAACCATTGAATCAGCACTGATCGATTATCAGCTCGAAGATAATAAAATCGAAAAGGATGACAGCGATATTATCGATTACCAACCTGAAATCCAGTCAGCCAGCAGCATTCAGGCCATTGATTCTGGTACACCTGTCGGTGCTATTCCGCCAATCGATCTCGATGCCATCGTAGATGGGGTGGTAAAACAGATGATGCCGGATCTCGAGAAACAATTGCGTTTCCTCATACAACAGGCTCTGGAAGAAAAACTGGGAAACTCGGATCCTTAAGCAGACCTTCGTATCGAAATACTGATCGGGTGAAATCGGCCATTAACGCCCGTTAAAAACAAAGTCAAAAGCTATTCACCGCAGAGGCACAGAGGACGCAGAAAAAAGCGTTTTTATTGTTTACTTTTTTGTAGTGTGGGCAATGCCCACACTACGCATTACAAACTTATAATGGCTTTCTCTGTGTCCTCTGTGGTGAATAAGCTTTTAATTTTTTTACCATTCACTCAACGTCAGCAACAATCATTCAAATACAGCACGCCTGCGCTTCATGTTGTATAATTCTGCGCTTTGAACCTGTTCAACTGAGTCCATAATGGAAAAAACCTACAACCCGCAAACCATCGAAAGTAAATGGTACGAAACCTGGGAAAATAACGGTTATTTTAATGCCGACCAGCGCTGCGAAAGCACTAAGAATGAAACAGAATGTGAAAACTTCTGCATCATGATTCCGCCGCCAAATGTCACCGGTCGTCTGCACATGGGTCATGCCTTCCAGGACACCATTATGGATGCGATGATCCGTTACAATCGCATGAAGGGTAACAACACCTTATGGCAGGTTGGTACCGACCATGCCGGTATCGCCACTCAGATGGTCGTCGAACGCCTGATCAACGCCGAGGGTAAAACCCGTCACGATTACGGCCGTGAAAAATTCACCGAAAAAATCTGGGAATGGAAAGAACACTCCGGCAACACCATCACCAAACAGTTACGCCGTATGGGCGCGTCACTCGACTGGTCGCGTGAACGTTTCACCATGGACGAAGGTATGTCCAACGCCGTCACTGAAGTCTTTGTACGGCTTTACAATGAAGGCCTTATCTATCGCGGCAAACGACTGGTTAACTGGGACCCGGTTTTACATACCGCCGTTTCTGACCTGGAAGTACTGTCTACCGAAGAATCCGGCCACATGTGGCACATGCGTTATCCGCGCAGCAACGGCGCCGGTCATGTCGTAGTTGCCACCACCCGGCCTGAAACTATGTTAGGCGACTGCGCGGTTGCGGTCCATCCTAACGATGAACGTTACTCCTATCTGCTAGGCGAGCTCCTCGAACTGCCGCTGACCGGGCGAAAGATCCCTGTCATCGCAGATGAGCATGTCGACCCTGAATTTGGCACCGGCTGTGTAAAGATTACCCCGGCGCATGATTTCAATGACTACGAGGTCTGGCGACGCCACAAAAATAACTCTGAAGTTCGTGATCTGCCCAATGGTGGATTAATCAACATCTTCACCGTCAATGCGGCCATTCGCGATAATGAAGATGATGTTAACAATGTTATCCCTGAAGCCTACATCGGCCTGGATCGCTATAAAGCACGCAAACAGATCGTTGCTGATCTCGACGCCGCCGGCCTGCTGGAAAAAGTGGCCGACCATAAACTCATGGTGCCACGTGGTGACCGCTCTAATGCTGTCATCGAACCCTATCTGACCGACCAGTGGTACGTCAAAGTCGAACCGCTGGCAAAACCTGCCATCAAAGCGGTAGAAAACGGCGACATAAAATTCACCCCGGACAACTGGAAAAACACCTACTTCGAATGGATGAACAATATCGAAGACTGGTGTATCTCACGCCAGATATGGTGGGGACATCGTATCCCCGCCTGGTACGACGATGTTGGCAACGTCTACGTTGGTTATGATGTTGAAGAGATACGCCGTAAAAATAAACTGCCCGACGATTTCCCACTGACCCAGGATGAAGATGTTTTAGACACCTGGTTCTCTTCTGCACTGTGGCCCTTTTCAACTCTGGGCTGGCCGGAAAAAACGCCGGAACTGGAAACCTATTATCCGACCAACACGCTGGTCACCGGTTTCGACATCATTTTCTTCTGGGTCGCACGCATGATCATGATGGGCCTTAAATTCATGGGTGATGTTCCCTTCCGTGAAGTTTATGTGCACGGCCTGGTGCGTGATGCAGAAGGCCAGAAGATGTCGAAGTCCAAAGGCAACGTGCTTGACCCCATCGATGTCATCGACGGCATCGGTCTCGAAGCACTGGTGACAAAACGCACCTCTGCCGTCATGCAGACACACCAGATCGAACGCATCGAAAAATTAACCCGCAAGAACTTTCCTGATGGCATTCCAGCATTCGGCACCGATGCCATGCGTTTCACTTTTGCCTCTCTTGCCACCACCGGCCGTGATGTCGTATTTACACCTTCACGTATCGAAGGCTACCGTAACTTCTGCAACAAGATATGGAATGCAACACGTTATGTATTGATGCAGGCAGAAGATAAAGACAACGGCCTGTTAGACGATGGATCAGATAAT
>DAOVJH010000033.1 GCA_030673345.1 Pseudomonadota bacterium | reverse complement strand
TATGACGACGCGACTGAATGCCAGCGTAAAGATGGCATGTGCTGGAAAAAAGACGATGAGCTCTATAATGAAGGCGGCGCGTTCAAGGTGGTCTGCCGTGATATGAGTGGTGTTATCGTCACTATCATTGCTGACAATTATTTTGGCTACAGCAAAAAAGAAATAAAATCACAGATCAGCTATTCAGCAAACCTGTTCGGCGGAGCAGAAGAAGAACACTCAGGCGGCGCGATCGCTTTCCCTCGTTTTAACTTAGGTAATTATTATTTGCCAAAAGTTGAAGAAGAGATGACAGGGCATACCTTTACCCGCCTGTGTAAACAGTTAGATGGCGGTATCGCCGTTAAAGCCGAAGGTTATGCGCTGGATAATACTTACCCTGATGTTGTTTATATTCCTGAAGATGCACATATCGATATGCAGAAGCAGAGCATCAGCTGGAAAAAAGACGGAGACTCGCAGCAGATAAAATTACTGGTAAAACACACCTATATATACCCCAGTGGTTTTAAAGTGCACATGCAAAAACATCCACAGGCGCCGAGCTGGCGTTTGATCGGCACGCTGGGCGAAGGCACCTTCTGTCATAAACCAAGCACCGTATCAGGTGGTGGTAAATCAGAGATATCTAAATCTATACAGGACTCGATGATCTCGGGACCGGTTTTTATCGGTGACTTCGAAGAGAATATGAAGCAGGTAGAAGCCATCATTAATTATGATTATACAAAACGCCGCCGTGATAGTTCTAAAAATGACGACCGTGGTGTTCTGAGTAACGAGCGCAGCCTCGGTTCGGTGATCAGGCTTCTAACACCTTCCGCTGAGATCTATACCGATGAATATAACCAGTGGTTAGAGGGTATTCCGCAGTATATCCTGGCGTTGGTCTATATGATCAAACGTTTTTATAAACCAGAATGGGAAGGAAACTGGCGTAAACATTTTTCGGTAGACGAGGTCAATGGTTACCCCGGACATGAATTGAAATATGATGGCCGAAAATTAATAACCAGTTATCTGCGTGTAGGTGTACGCAGTGATGGTACCTGGCGGATCTATAAATTACGTCAGGATTTCGTCGCGGCGACAAAAGTGCAGACGGAAGATGACATCACTGCATCGACCGTAGTGCCGGTATCTTATGTCGAAGGTGAGCTGAACGAGCGCTATAAGAACCCAAGCGTCAAGCTGGTAAAAAACTGTGAGAACCGGTTGTTCCAGCGCCCAGATGATGCGGTCAACCGCGGGCTCGATACACAGACGGAAGCAGATTTGGCCGGGCCGGATAATTTTATATCAAACTTTGAACCGTTTGATGCAAAAGATGCGCAGGAACTGGTCGATGATGCGATCCATTTCCAGGATTTTTCTCAACCGATGCAGGATCTGATCCGTGAAGCTGCCCGTTCAGATGGCGAGTACTTTGTATCGTCGGCACATCCACGCATAGTGAATGGCGAGCCGAGTAAAAACGTTCGCTATCTTCAAAAGAGGCCCGACCTGGCGAACCCGAGAAATCTATACCTGGCACGGGCAGGCGTCCGTCTGGCACGTGGTCTTTCGTTAGACCAGCCGGTCCATTTTCCAGTAAACGCTGTCCTGCAGGGTCGTCGTAATAATCCGGTAGACAAGAAGGCAGGTATTCGTCCGCTGGCAGTATTTAACCCGATCCACTATCAGGAGCTGCCAGAATTGTTTATGGATCTGATCTGCAGCCTGACGGGTAAGTCGCCATCAACAACCGGCGCAGGTACGGAAGGCGCGTTGACAAAAGGGCCTTTTAACGCCCTGTCGACGACGGCCGATCTAAACAATGCCTTAGTATCATTTATCCTGTGTGATTATGCAGGGTACTCTTCTGCGGCTGGTTATATCGGTGAGAAGCGAAGGGTTGATCATGATATCAGTATGCTGATTCCTGAGATCTGGTGCCGACTGCCGATTAAAGATCGTGACCCACGTTACCTGATCGAAAATGGTCACCTGGAAAAAATAGAAGATTTTGAGCACGAAGGTGAAATGGTACATGGCAGCCGTCTCGGTTACCGGATAACCGAAAAATTTGTACACGCATTTTTTGGAAAAGTATTTGACAGCCCGACTATCGTTTTTGATGAGGAGATGTTGCGTCCGGAGACACAGGGTATGGATGCGTATATCGATGGTATCAATAACATCGTCGAGGCGCAGCAAAAAGTGGCCAGGGCTTATATCGAAGATGGTTCTATCAATGATGCCTGCCCACCGTTACAAGCAGTGCTGTATGTAATGGCAGAAGGCCAGTATGAAGGTAAGACCATCGATGACCCTTCTATCCGAGAGATGTTTACCCTGGAGTACCTGCTAGCGAGTGACTGGTATAAGGAGCGGTTGACGATAAAGCAGCAGCGTGATGCGGCTTTATGGAAGATGAACCGAAATTATGTCGAGCAGAAAATGGATGAGATCAATGAGTCAGTGACGGACCTGTGGGCTGAGCTGCAGGACCAGATGGAAAAAGCTGAACAGATGCTTGAATGGGTTAACAGTGATAGTTATCTTGAGCGTCTGCAAGGTACTCTGGGTGCAGACTGGATTCATCGCCAGTAAAAATAAAAGCTGGAGTCATTTTTTATAGAGGCGCTGATATTTCAGTGCCTTTTTTAAAAAGGGCCTTGATTAGAAATGTATACGGAGACGTGACATCTCCGTATACATTTCATTTTAACTAAGCAGTACTGCCAAACGATTTATCAATTGCGCCTGGCGGCACGTTTAACCCTGCCAGGCGGCAGCCTTCGGCCACCGGTCCGCCGGGTATGATCTGATACAGGTATCTCATACCGCCACGCGAATGAAATTTTTCTTCGAGTGCATCTTTTATCTGGCGAAGATTAGGAAAATCAACTTTACGATAATATTCCTGTAGCGCCCGGACCAGATCCCAATGGTCATCGCTCATGTTTACGCCGTCGGTTTTTGCGGTTTCTTCCGCTGTATTAATGTCCCAGTCAGCAGGTGCATTTGGGAATGACTCTAGTGAAACGTTCATCGATTTCTCCTGTACTTAAAGTAAGATAACTATGTCGTGTGTGTCGCATCATCTAAGGGAAAGTGGTCGTAGTGATGTCTTTAAAACTCTGTTGTCCCATGACTATCCAGCGCGGTGTTGCGGCACCGATGCCGGCATCACTCAGATGGGGGTGCTCCGCTTGCATCTGCTTGATAACGTCTTCCTGTGTAGGGTCTACGTCAACGATAAAAACGTGTTTTCCATCGTTCAGGTCTTTTTTAAAACGGCGGAAGTCTTTATGGGGTGTTTGTATGCCATAGAAGCCGCCGCTCCAGGTTATAAATCCAAACATGACGATGGATAGAAAATAGAAGGGCATCCAGGTATACGTTTCAGGCAGTTTTGATACATATCCGATGGCTAAGACAAGGATGGCCGCCAGTAGACCAAACAGTGTGCCGACCAGTGTGCCATGAACCACGTCTTGTTTAAGCACGGCTTCGATACTGTGTAAGTGTTTGTGGCGAGCAACGGCAACATCATCTTTGCTTAACACATGGATCTGAGGTTTGTTGAGGCCTCGGCGTTCTAGTTCCTCTTCGATACGCTCGAGATCATCGAGATCATCACTTATAAAATAATGTCTTTTCATTTTTTCTCTCCTGTTAAGTCAATCAAACGTCTGGTTGTGCTGGTTAAGGTTAATCGTGATGAGGCTTCTTTTATTGTTCTGCTTCTACTAGAGGTGAGATGCCTTCTTCGAACAGACGGGCAGATTCTTCATGCATGATCTGGATGTAGTCATCGAAATAATAATCTTTGTTCAGCGTACCGTATGGAATGCAGCAGTGTTCGATCGCATGATTAAAGTCATAGTTGTATTCGGCGTTATCCCAGTCGATAGCATTCCGACCGATAGGTTTGTGAAAGCGGTCTACAAACAGGGCGGCTGATGCAAGTGCCAGACGTCGTAAGACTTCGGCAAATTCATTTTTGTCGATACACAGAGACCATTCCTGTTCTCCGGGCGTGATGTTGATCCAGTCGTCGATAGAAACAGATAACCCTGTAAGTTGCTGTACTTGATTGGTTATTGCTCGTTCGTTAAGGTGGTTTTTAGCATGGCTATTGGTGATACGTACCGGCACGCCATGCTCGACTTCGACATCAAGACCTGATGTGACACGGTTCCAGCCATTGTGGGAGGTACCCGTTAACATGACAAACACCCCCTGATATACAAGTGGTTGAATAGTAATAACATCATTAGGGCGCCGATGATAATAAATGTCAAGCATCTATAAAACTAGATTTAATGATGCGGATATTTTAGGAATTTTGAGTGATGTTAAGTATTTGAATTTATTGTCTATATTATTTTAAATAGTGCGTTTTTTAGGATTAAAACCATGAAAAAATAGTGGATAATAGGGTTTATTGCTTTAGATTGTCGAGTTATAAAGATTTGTCTTAGGTGGCTGGGCCAATAAATCGTGTCAAGCCGTTACAGGACAATCAGGTAACAGTGCGACAAAAAATAAATGTTAGTATCGTAGTAAATATTATATGGAATGATCGTGGGCACACTAGACAGTAAGAAGGTTTCTCTGCGTTGGCGGCGTACAAAAATTATCGCGACTATCGGGCCAGCAACTGATTCCGCAAAAAATATCGATGCTTTAATAAAAGCAGGCGTTAATGTTTTTCGTCTGAATATGTCTCATGGCGACCATGACGGGCATCGCGCTGTCTTTAAAAAGATAAGGCGTTGTGCAGATAAGAGCGGAACGACCATCGCCATTTTGATGGACCTGTGCGGCCCAAAGATACGTGCCGGTAAATTTGAAGACAGCAGTATTCATCTAAAGAAAAATCAAAAGGTAATTATCAGCTGTAATAAAGGTATCGGGCATGAAGGCCTGATTATTTCTCAATATCGACAGCTGTATAAAGATATTGAGCCGAAGCAGCGGATATTGCTCGATGATGGCAATATGGAATGCCGTGTCGAGAGTGTTGATGGTAAGGAAATTGTCTGTAAGGTTATCTATGGCGGGGAGCTTAAGGATAACAAAGGCATAAATCTGCCTGACTCTATGGTTTCGGCAGCAAGCTTCACCGCCAAGGATAAGAAAGATGTACAGCTGGCGATGGCGCTGGACGCTGACTTTGTTGCATTGAGTTTTGTGCGTACAGCGAAGGACATCCAGAGCTTACAGAGGTATATGCGGAAGACAGGTAAAGAGTTGCCGGTCATCGCAAAGATCGAAAGACCCGAAGCAGTTGTAAATCTAGATGACATCATTGACGCTGCGTACGGCATAATGATTGCGCGTGGTGATTTGGGCATCGAATTGCCAGCAGAAGAAGTGCCATTGATTCAGAAAGAAATTATTGATAAAGCACGCGCAAACCACCGCCCGGTTATCGTCGCGACACAGATGATGGAGTCGATGATTACAAATGCCCGGCCAACAAGAGCTGAAGTTGGTGATGTTGCCAATGCAGCGATATCGAGCTCTGATGCAGTCATGCTCTCTGCAGAAACGGCTGTCGGGAAATATCCAGTTAAAACGGTAAAGATGATGGATAAAATATTACGCGAGATAGAAAGACATCAATGGAATACGGGTAATTTCGGTGATGTAATCGATGGTGTAGAAAAAGCGAGTTCATCGAGAAAAGCGATAGCGCATGCAGCGAATACATTAGCGCGGGATTTGAAACTGCAGGGAATTATCGTGCCGACACGTAGTGGCCACACGGCGGTAGTCATATCGGCCAGTCGTCCGTCATCACCATTACTGGGTGTTTCGACGCATATGCACACCTGTCAGAAGTTATCATTACACTGGGGCATCATTCCATTTTTGATAAAAAAAGGCGAAGCCAGTAACTGGGAGGCGCTGAGTCAGGATGTCAGTAAAAGGTGTAATCTGACCAAAACCGGTAACAGGGTGTTATTTGTTTCAGGGTTTAATGATAACGAAGAATTAAATGAGCCGGTATTAAAAATAATTAAAGTAAAAGTTTAGTTGCTAGTGGTTGGCAGAGCGCCCTGCCACAGGCGGTTTTGATTATAGTTATAAGTTGGTGTGTAATAATCCGGCCGGTTATAAGTCGGGGGGGTTGAAGGCGCAGAATATACAGGCCTGTAATATTCAGACTGAAGGTAAGCTGGTGAGCTATATTGAGCATAACGACGCCAGATATTCTGATCGCGTTTATAATTAAAATGGTTCATCCAGCCGGGTGGTCCGCCGGCAGGACAGAAAGGAATTTCCGGGAAGGCGTAACTGTTAAACGATAGTACAGCGGTAATAACAAAAACGGATAATCTGTGTAATACTTTCATTGTTAAGCCTAAATATAATAAAGCGTGATTATATGCATATTGATAAGATGATGTCAGTTTTTAGAATAATTTTAATTGTGAGAAAAATGGGTGAAAGAAAATAGAATGTCAGGTATGAAGTATTTTATTACCAGAGCGGTGCTGTTACCGGCCCTGCTGTTATCTGTCGCCATCGAAGCTAGCGCGACAGAAGTAAGCATCCATAAGAATGAGATAAGCGGGTTGTTAACCTGGACGGTAGTAGATGAGGGATTTACGATCGAATTGATCCAGTTGCTGCCAGATTTTGTCCGGGCCATCTATGCGAAGCACAACTTTCCTAAGGCAGAGGTGGAGCGCGCTGCGTCATATTGTATCTTTGGTACGATTCTGAAAAATACGTCTGATCAGCAGATGAGCTACCGTGTATCAGACTGGCGCTATCGAACAAAGGATGGCAAACAACACCCTGTCAAAACAAAAACACAGTGGCTAGAAGAGTGGCGAAAGGCCGGTATAATTTTCTCATGGACACTGCTGCCGGACTCTGGCGAGTTTTCAGTCGGTGACTGGCAACAGGGCTTTACCACGATTAAATTACCGCGTGAAACAGAGTTTGATATTATTTTTAAATGGAAGTTAGACGACGAGGCGCATACCGGTGTGCTGAAAAACATACAGTGTGCACCAGAGTCACTTCCCGAAGTTAACTAGAAATTCTTATGATCATGATGAACCGACTTTTAATATTACTGGTAACCGTATCGTTTTCCGTTAATGCTGACTGGCAGCAGCCAGATTTGAGTCATAACCTGACAGTGATAAAAAAAGTCATTCCGGCAACTGATTTTGAGTTGCAGGATATGGACGAAGAAAAAATAAAACTTTCAGACTACAGAGGAAAGGTCGTATTACTGAATTTCTGGGCAACCTGGTGCCCGCCCTGCATAAGGGAGATGCCATCGATGGAGCGTTTGCACCAGCAGGTCAATGCAGAGGATTTCAAGGTTATCGCTGTTAACCAGATGGAGACTGCTGACGATGTTTTTGCTTTCACCGGACAGTTGGAGGTTGATCCAACTTTTGAGATCCTTTTTGATAGTGATAGCAGTGTGTCACGTGATTACGCCGTCCGTGGGCTGCCGACGACCTATCTGATCGATAAGAAGGGGAATATACGTTATCGTGCCGTTGGTGGGCGTGAGTTTGATCATGCGGCAGTAATAAAGACCATAAAGCAGCTGATCGAAGAATGATTTAGCTGATCAGGGTGACGCTGGATTCCGCCGTTCTTTTATCGATGCGGAACAGTACGTCGCAATATTCGTTGGTTTCATCTGTCGGTGTCGGATCATCGGCGCAGCTGCAACCTGCGATGATTCCATTGTATAAGAGACCTGCCTTTACCATGATATTGCTGGTATCCTCCTCTATGTTTAAGATGGCAACAGATAATTTATCACTGATAGCGTAGCTGCTGTTTTGCAACCCCTGCTGTAACGGCAACAGTGATGGATCCAGTGAGCAGACTTCCTGGCTAAATACGGCCTTAAAAGATGGCGTGTTCCAGGCTGCTAGTGATGATGACAGGTTAAACATGGCGTAGTTATAAATCATTTAAGGTTATCTGCATTATAGTAACCTCTTGCTGGTGATAGTGTGCTGTGCAGTTGATGGTCCAGTCCAGGGCGAGATAGAAACCGATCTGATCTTCAGTAAATAGATAGAGTGTTTTTATGCCTGCTCGTTTTGCCTGTGACATGATATGGCGCACCAGTTTTCTACCGATACCTTTATTTCTATATTCAGGGGCGACAAAAACGCTTGCTAGCCATGGTGTAAGCTCAGGCATGGTTTCCATGTCGCAGGAAACGATTGATGCAGAACCTAAAAGCGTTTTGTTCTCTGCGATAAAAGTGCTCGGGATAAAATTATTATCGAGGTATGTCTGCATCCGGTCTATCCGATGTTCGAGCGTTTCACCAGGATTAAGATGCGACCACTCATGTTGGTGCCAGGATGCCAGTATTGGTAATAGTTCTGGTTCATCCTTTAAATTTTTAATTTCTGTCATGATCACAGTGCGTTAGTTCTGTCGCGTTGTTTGTGATTTTTAATATACGCTATAATGATGGCACTTATAAGGTAAGCGAAGTTTTTAAATTAGGAGAGAGTGTATGTCTACTACAGGCCGCGTTAAATGGTTTGATGAGAAAAAAGGTTTTGGTTTTATTGAACGTGAGGATGGAGATGATGTTTTTGTTCATTTTAATGCGATTGTCGGGGAAGGATATAAATCTCTGGCTGAAGGACAGGAAGTAGAGTTTGATGTTGAGGATGGACCTAAAGGACCCCAGGCCTCTAACGTCAGAGCGCTGTAACATCGCTGCACATATCCTGGCAGTAAGTACAAGAAAGCAATGACTGCAGTTGAGCCTTAGCTGACCTTAGAAACTTTAAAAACTTGAACCGCAGAGGCGCAGAGACGCAGAGAAAAGCTAAAAATGCTTCAAATGTCATCCTGACTGAAGCGTAGCGCAATGGAAGGATCTTATGCACCCTGCCAATCATAGTCCACACGTCCCAAGATCCTTCACTGGCGTTCAGGATGACAGCAAATAAAAAAAGGCTTTTCTCTGCGTCTCTGCGGTGAAAGGTTTTTGATCTTGATTAAAAGTCTGCTCCTGGCCGTTAGCAGGCATACTGACTGAAACAGGTTTAGAACAAAACTGACGCTGCCAGCTAACTTATACAGCTAAACAGTCTGAACCGCCGGCGCGAAG
>DAOVJH010000453.1 GCA_030673345.1 Pseudomonadota bacterium | reverse complement strand
TGGCGTACCAATCTGGTTTTCTGGGGCGGCGCGATACTCGTCGGACTGGTCGCAGCCGTATTCGCTTTACTGGCTGACCAGGGTGACCAGGTTTTTAGAAGGATCATCGCATACAATCAATACCTGCCGCTGATCATAACACCGGCAGGTTTTGTGCTGACCGTTTACCTGACGCGCAAGATATTCAGTGGCGCTGAGGGCAGTGGTATACCGCAGACACTTATCGCACTGGCTGACCCGGGTAGCAGTTTAAGTAATCGCCTGTTGTCCATGCGTATAGTGGTTGGTAAAGTTCTGATGGCGGTGCTGGCACTATGTAGCGGTGCATCGCTTGGCAGAGAAGGACCGACAGTACATCTGGGTGCTGCCATCTTGCATTCACTGGGAAAGTACGCGCATCTGCCAACACGTTATTATGAGCGCGGTTTGATCCTGACCGGTGGAGGCGCCGGTATCGCAGCGGCGTTTAATACACCGCTCGCGGGTATCATCTTTGCCATCGAAGAGATGGCACGTTCGTATGACCGTCGCAACAGCGGCATGATGATGGTCGGGGTCGTGCTTGCCGGTATGACTGCCATCGTCGTCCATCAGAACAACTACAGTTATTACGGTACCACGCCGGCGACACTGGATTTCAGCTGGGTCTGGTTGGGGGTCATCATCTGCGGGGTGGTCGGTGGTTTTCTGGGCGGGCTGTTTAGCCAGCTGTTGATTGTCAGTTCGAAAAAGCTGCGGCCTTACATGCAGACACGCTGGATATTGATCGTTATGGTGTGCGGTCTGATCGTGGCGTTACTGAGTATCCTCAGTGGCGGTTCTGCTAACGGCACCGGTTACCTCGAAGCGAAACAGATCGTCAGCTGTGCTGGTCTGGATACCTGTAATGCTGACTACGGCCTGATGTATCCGTTTTACAAGATACTGGCGACCGCTGCGACCTACCTGACGACCATCCCCGGAGGATTGTTTGCACCATCGTTAGCAAGCGGTGCAGGCCTGGGAGCAAATCTCGCATTGCTGTTCCCGGTTGAGATGGCATCAACGATCGTTATCCTCGGCATGATCGGTTATTTCACCGGTGTCGTACAGACACCGATCACCGCTTTTGTCATCGTCATGGAGATGACAGACAACCATGAACTGGTGCTGGCAATGATGGCAACTGCGCTGATCTCTTCTGCCGTGTCAAAGTTGATCTGTAAAAAATCTATCTATGAAGCACTTGCAGAAAACCTGCTGGCGATGATGTCTGATAAAAAGAGCCGCGAGTGAAAAGTTAGACAAAAACTTTTATCGCTGCTTAAACGTATAGTTTTCTTATGACCAGGAGTTAATAAAACCCGATGAGTACAGGATCAAAAATCGGACTGGCACTGGGTAGCGGCTCATCCCGTGGCTGGTCACACATCGGTATCATCGACGAATTATCAAAACTGGGTATCACGCCCGATATTGTGTGCGGCACTTCTGTGGGGTCGATGGTAGGGGCCGCTTACGTGACGGGGAATATGAGTAAGCTGGAAGCATGGGCATGCTCCCTGACAAAATTCGATGTCGCAAAATTTCTTGATATCAATGCTTCGATGACAGGTTTTCTGGATACCGAAAGATTTCATGATTTTTTGAATGAGAATATCGCAAGCGATGATGATGTTATCGAAGATCTTTCGAAAGTATATGCAGCAGTCTCAACAGACCTGGAAACGGGGAGAGAAGTCTGGTTAAGAAAAGGTTCTCTGGT
>DAOVJH010000173.1 GCA_030673345.1 Pseudomonadota bacterium | reverse complement strand
AGTGATTTTCTCTCAGATAACTACATAGGCTCTGGCGCAAACCTCAACATGGGCCTTAATATTTTCAACTGGTTGATCGGTGATGACGACTTTATTTCTGTTGAAGTAAAACCTGCCGCAGACACGAAGCTAGCATTAAATGACACTCAGCTTATCATCATCGGTTTTGGCTTCTTTTTGATCATCCCTGCTATCCTGATCATTATCGGCTTCCGTATCTGGTACGTTCGAAAGAACAGATAATACTGACATTCCAGAATGTATAAAAACAACATCCTTAACCTGGTTCTTTTCATCGTCGTCATATCACTCGCCTCTGTTATTTATTTCAGCGAGGAAAAAGATACCGAGCTGGAAAAACTTAGCCCGGTCAGTATAGAAGCAATCACCTCTATAACCATACAGCATAACCAGAACACCCTCACCATCAGCAAACAGAAGAACGATCAGTGGCACATAACACAGCCATTGTTCATCGCAGCAAATAATTTTCGCATCAACTCGATACTAAAACTGGTAAATGCACCGGTACATAATAAATACCCTGTAACGAAAATCGATCTATCCAGCATCGGATTAGACGCGCCTGCAACTTCGATAATGCTTAACGATATAAATATTGCTTTTGGCATAACCAACCCTGCTACAAAATTACGTTATCTCAGGATCGGTGAATTCATCTACACCATTGAGGATGTGTATTACCCGCTATTAAGTTCAAACCTGGGCACGCTGGTATCACTTGATCTATTACCAAAAACCAGTCGAATAGAGAAACTGATCCTGGTAAACCAGACCATCTCCAGGGATACCGATGGTTCCTGGCAGAGCAACATCGATATCAGTGCCGACAATGTAAACAAGACGATAGATCACTGGCAGCATGATCAGGCATTTGGCGTACATTCATACCTGAAAAGAGAACAGTTAGGCGAAGTGTTTGTTTACCTCGAAAATCAACAGCAGCCAATAAATTACCTTATCACCGATACCGACCCATGGTTGATTCTGGCACGGCCTGAGATCGGACTTGAATACCATCTTGATATCGAAGCCTATGACAACCTCATCACCCCTCAATAATGACCTGACTTATCACCATTTTATTATCACGAGAACACCATCACTCAGTGGTCGATATAAGCGCATTAACCACGTATAATCGACCGACAAACAATAGATGAGAAAATGATGATGGCGACAAAAAGCAGGTTTGGCTGGGACGGCTTTCTGGTACGATTTATTTTTGCGATCATCGTTACTTTCGCCACGTACAACCCCGAAGGCATGTCCTACTATCACTGGGTCTCTGACGCGCTGCCTGAATTTAACATTCTTAAAGCATTTGTAGGCGTGATACTGGTCATCGCCTGGATCATCCTGATCCGCGCGACATTAGGCTCTCTCGGTTTTATAGGCATCATACTTGCTGGCGCATTTTTTGGCCTCGCCATCTGGCTGATCATCGATGTTCTTGGCTTATCTACCGACAGCTTTCGCGTCATCAGTTACATCATTGAGATCATGCTCGCCAGCGTTTTAAGCATTGGCGTCTCCTGGTCGCATGTCCGTCGTCGTATCAGTGGACAGATCGATACAGACGAACTAGACAGAGATATTTGAACGGGAATCAGAATTCACTAATTACAGCTAGCTATGCCAGAACTGCCCGAAGTCGAAACCAGTCGCTGCGGTATCGAGCCTCACTTACTCAACAAGACAATCAAAAGCATCGAAATTCGTCAGCACAGATTACGCTGGCCTATTCCTAAAAATCTTCCATCGCTCGCCTCAGGCCAAAAGATACGTGAAGTTTGCCGGCGGGCAAAATATATCTATCTGAAACTCGATAACGGCAGCATCATCATCCATCTCGGCATGTCTGGCAGCTTACGCATCTGCACAAAAAAAACAGCGCCTCAAAAACATGATCACATCGATATAACTGTCTCCAACAATAAGATTTTACGCTTGCGCGACCCCCGTAAATTCGGTTGCGTATTGTGGACTTCTTCAGATATCAATGAACATAGACTCATACAGCCTTTAGGCCCAGAACCGCTCGAGCAAAACTTTACTGCCGAGTATCTGCACCAAAAAGCCAATAAACGACAGTGTTCGATAAAGGCACTGATCATGAACAGCCATATCGTTGTCGGCGTGGGTAATATCTACGCCAGCGAAGCCCTTTTTCGGGCGGGGATAAACCCGAAGCGTAAAGCCGGAAAAATATCGCTTGCTCGTATACAAAAGCTGGTCGACGCAATAAAACTGACTCTGAACCTGGCGATCAAGGAGGGCGGCACTACCTTACGGGATTTTACCGGTATAAGCGGCCAACCGGGTTACTTCGCACAGAAACTTCTTGTCTACGGCAGGAATGGCGAAGAATGCACACAATGCGGTGAACCGATAAAACAGTTTACACAGCAGGCACGTTCTACTTTTTATTGTTCTCAGTGCCAAAGATAAAAACCTCACCGCAGAGGCGCGGAGACGCAGAGAACAACTTTGTATTATTAATAGCGCCGCTGGCGCTTTAACAAAATAAAACTCTGCGTCTCTGCGGTGAAAAGATTTTAATGTTTTTCAATAGGCAATAAGAACGATATACTTCTCACCTATCTATTAAAGAGACATCTACATGACATCTATCGGCACTCCCCTCTCAAGCACTGCTACCCGAGTCCTGTTTTGCGGCGGCGGCGAATTAGGTAAAGAAGTCGTCATCGAATTACAGCGTTACGGCGTCGAGGTCATCGTTGTTGATCGTTACGAAAATTCTCCCGCCATGCAGGTCGCTCACCGCAGCCATGTCATATCGATGCTCGATGGTGACGCATTACGCAAGGTCATAGAAACTGAAAAACCTGATTATATCGTGCCGGAGATCGAAGCCATCGCAACCGACACACTGGTAGAACTTGAAGACGAAGGCTTCACCGTTATCCCGACAGCGCGCGCAGCAAAACTCACCATGAACCGAGAAGGCATACGACGACTCGCTGCAGAAGAGTTAGGCCTGACCACTTCGCCATACCAGTTTGCATCGACACGTGAAGAGTTTGATGCAGCCATCAACAACATCGGTACACCCTGTGTCATCAAACCGATCATGAGCTCATCTGGTAAAGGCCAGAGCACCATAAGGTCCAATGCCGATATCGATACCGCATGGAACTATGCACAGGAAGGAGGCCGCACCGGTGCCGGCAAGGTCATCGTCGAAGGCTTTGTCGATTTTGATTATGAGATCACACAGCTTACGGTCAGGCACGTGAATGGTACCAGTTTCTGCGAACCCGTCGGACATGTACAGGTAGACGGTGACTATCGCCAGTCGTGGCAACCTCAACCAATGTCGGATGATGCTCTTAAAAAAGCCAGGGATATGGCCGTTAAGATAACCGATGCTCTTGGCGGACGCGGCATCTTCGGTGTCGAACTATTTATCAAAGGTGACGATGTTATCTTTAGTGAAGTCTCACCTCGCCCGCATGACACCGGTATGGTAACGATGATCTCTCAGGACCTCTCACAGTTTGCTTTACATGCACGCGCGATACTTGGCTTGCCAATACCTGAAATAAAGTTTCATGGCCCAAGCGCCAGCAGTGTCGTACTGGTCAGTGGCGAGACTGACCATGTAACATTCAACAACATCAACGAAGCACTACGAGAACCAGATACACAGCTTCGACTGTTCGGTAAACCGGAGGTTAAAGGCCAACGTCGTATGGGCGTGGTACTGGCAAGAGACAACACCATCAAAGCGGCGAAACAAAAAGCGATAAACGCATCGTCGATAATAACAACTACACGGTAACAGACGCATGAAAGGAATAAACCGAACAATAGTACTTGTACTTTTATCAATCAGCACGAATCTTTATTCAGCAGAGATAATCCCCCTGCTTGGTTTTCGTGCTGGCGGTGAATTTATCGACCAGGCAACAAATAAAAAACACGTACTCGAGAGTTCAGAGTCATACGGCCTGATACTCAGCTTCCCCTATGAACGCGGGAAAAATATCGAAATCTATTATAGCCACCAGTCGACAAAACTGAATTCGATAACCATTAACCCGCCGGTTCCAAACAACAGTGTCGACATACCTCTAACGATAGATTATCTGCATATCGGCGGCACCACACCGATAAGCGATGATAAAAATCTAAAAACATTTGTCAGCGGCGGCCTCGGCTTCACCTACTCGAGCCCAGACTATACCGGTGCACAGTCTGATCTGCGCGCATCTTTCAGCCTCGGCGTAGGACTAAGATGGCCGCTGACTGACAGACTATCTCTGCGCCTTGAGACCAGGGGAACAGGCACCCTGTACAACAACAATTCTGCTATCTTTTGTAACGGCGGCTGCGCTATCTCAGTCAATGGCAACCTGTTCCTGCAGGCTGAAATTTTTGCCGGACTGGGCTTCAGGTTTTAAACAGGTATAGCTGAAAAACTAAATACCATAAAAAAAGCACTCACGAGGAGTGCTTTTTTCTTTACCGTATAAACACGACTTAGAAATTATAAACCAGTGTCACTGCCGCTTCAGTATCCGTATTCTCATT
>DAOVJH010000391.1 GCA_030673345.1 Pseudomonadota bacterium | reverse complement strand
TAGGTATCGGTGTGCGCCAGCTGGTGACGACCCTCGAGCAGACGGTTATCGATCTGCTTGCAGGTTATGGTGTCGATTCCTGCGCCAGGCGGGATGCTCCAGGGGTCTATGTAAATGATGCTAAAATAGCGGCACTGGGTCTACGTGTTCGAAAAGGCTGCAGTTTTCACGGCCTGGCGCTAAATGTCGACATGGACCTTGATCCGTTCACAAGAATTAATCCCTGCGGCTATGAAGGTCTAGAGGTGACTCAACTTGCTGACCTGGTGCAGGGTATACAGATCGAAGCCGTCGTGGCTGATTTACAGAAACGTTTAATAAATAAATTTCATAATGAATAAAGATACAGGCGGCAGCGATAAAATACAGACGCATAAGGTGGTAAGGGGTGAAAAACTGAAGGGTGCCGAGAAAGTCGCGCGTATCCCGATAAAGGTAAAACCCTCTGCCGAACGTCTGCGCAAACCCAGCTGGATCAGGGCAAAATCACCATTTCACGCCAATGTGAAAAAATTAAAAGCAGTTTTGCGAGAGCAGAAACTATTTACTGTCTGTGAAGAAGCGGCATGCCCCAATCTCGGTGAGTGTTTTGGTAAAGGTACGGCTACCTTTATGATCATGGGTGAGATCTGCACACGGCGTTGTCCGTTCTGTGACGTCGGGCACGGCCGGCCTAACCCGTTGGATGAGGATGAGCCGAAACACCTGGCAGAAACGATCAAAGCAATGGCGTTGTCCTATGTCGTCATCACATCGGTTGACCGCGACGACCTGCGTGATGGCGGTGCCTCACATTTTGTTGAGTGCATAGCACGTACGCGTGAATTAAATCCTGCTATCGAAATCGAGATCCTGGTGCCGGATTTTCGCGGGCGTATGGATGTGGCGTTAGAAATAATGCATGATTCGCCGCCTGATGTATTCAATCATAACCTGGAGACAGTGCCGCGTTTGTATAAGCAGTGTCGTCCCGGTTCTGATTATCAGTGGTCGCTGGACCTGTTGAAGCGGTTCAAGCAGACGCACCCGGGGATACAGACCAAATCAGGGCTCATGTTAGGGTTAGGTGAAGATCTGGATGAAGTGGTCGAGGTCATGAGAGATATGCGGCAGCATGACGTTGGTATGTTGACGCTTGGCCAGTACCTGCAGCCGAGCAAGCACCACCTGCCGGTCGAGCGTTATGTCACGCCAGAAGAGTTCGATGAATTATACCGTGTTGGTATGGCGCTGGGTTTTACGCATGTTGCCAGTGGTCCGATGGTACGTTCGTCTTACCATGCAGACCTGCAGGCGCATGGAAAATTTAGCGGGTGAATTTTTAGGGGTTAGAACATAAGCTGTCATCTCGACCAGCGGGAGAGATCTTAAAGGTTAGCGCATAAGATCTCTCACATGCGTTCGAGATGACAGATTTTTTGTAAATGTGAATGAAAGTAAAAGAGAAAAACTATGGGATTTATATTTAAGCCGGTACGCTGGGTGCTGGGACAGATAATTATTTTTATCGACTGGTTAACGCGGCCTAAACCGATGCAGCGTTCTGTCGACGAACAGGCAGACGTTGATCAGCAGACTGAGAGCATGGCCTTGTACCATTTTCAGATGTGTCCGTTCTGTGTGAAAACGCGCCGGCAGATCCATCGTCTGGCGTTAAACATAGAAAACCGTGATGCCCGCAATGACCCGAACTGGAATCAGGAACTGGTCACTGATGGCGGTAAATACCAGGTGCCATGTCTGAAGATAACGGCAGCGGATGGCTCTGTGCAATGGCTGTATGAATCGACAGAGATCAATCAGTATCTCGATGAGAAATTTGCGGCAAACGGTTAGATCAGTGTTGTTTTCAGTTTTAGCAGTCCTGCGATACTGATCACGTCTGTTATCTCGCCGTTTAATGCCCGCTCGATCGCCTCATCCAGTGGCAGTTTCTGGATCAGTAATTCTTCGGCTTCTTCAAATTCTGTCTCGCCCTGAGTAAGCTCGCGGGCGACGTAGACCAGTCCGCGCTCATCGGTGACAGAGTTCGAGGTGTGTAGCTGCATTATCTCCTGCCAGTCATTGGCGATTAACCCGGTCTCTTCTTTTAGTTCGCGCCGGGCTGATATTAATGGGTCGATATCTAACGGGCCGCCGCCCATCGGAATCTCCCATGAGTAACAATCGGGTACATAGCGGTATTGTCCGACCAGCCAGGTATTATTATTTTCATCGAGCGGGATGATGCCTATCGCTAAATTTTTAAAATTTATCTTGCCGTAATGCGACAGGCCACCGCCTGGATTGAT
>DAOVJH010000128.1 GCA_030673345.1 Pseudomonadota bacterium | reverse complement strand
TGGACAATAGGACCTCAGAAGAAATTGTCATAGCGGTTGAAGAGACTGTCATAGACATCTGATCCAGATAGATGCAAATCATAAAATCAAGGGGTTCCATCGGGGTTGGTAGTGTGCCTTGGATATTTACTATTTTTAATCCGTACTTTCAAAATATATTGCTGTTGTTGCGGGTGAGTGTCCGTTTCTGGAGGGTATCCCTCTTTTTGTTATGGAAATGGTTTGCTGGCTGAGGGCGCGTTATCTGTGCTACCGTAGCCATGTAACTACGGGCTAAAAAGATCCTCTTTTGAGGATCTTTTTATGGGTGCCACCTGGTAAATATGCGATATTGTAAAGTTTCATCTCTGCGGCTTGTCTTCATTCTGATGTCTATAACATCCCCGTATGCTTCGGCTGAATATAGCTTCGAAACAGAATGGGATGTTTACTACAGTAATATTGGTTATTACCAGAGTTTTACCAATGAACCTATCCCGGAGGTTGTCGAAGATGATGAGTCATCGACGTATAGCCGCATGTTCGATAGCATTCTAGCTAGACCACGATTCATGCTGATCGAGTTAGGTGTCTATCCGCTGCCCTTCGCTGCCGCCTATGTCAAAGAACATCATCTGAGTACTTACGATAATATCAGCGTAGGTGATTTTAATATCCTGCAGGCATTCACTGCCGGTTATGATGAGCCCTATGCGCTGTCATTATTCTTTGGCAGTATCGTCCGTTTCGTTAGTCCTGGAGAAAAAAAGAAAGTAAAAAACAGGGGGTATACCGGCTTTTTATTTAGTTTTGGTGATCAACATATCGTTAAAAATCTGATGGTCGATGATAAATGGTACGAACTGGAATGGAAGATAAAAGGTGATAAGGATTTTGAGAACAAAACACTGAGCTGGAGTTTCAGGATCGGTGCAAAGGTGCATGAGAACATAGAGATTACCGATGTGGTTTATTTTGGATTGCGGCGAAACCATCTGGATATATTATCTGATGAAGTGTCATGGTTTCAAAATGCAGATATAGATTATAAGATCGATTTTGATAGTGAGACGTTTGAACTATCGCAGCAAAGCCTGTTCATCAATAAGAAGTGGCCAACATTTTTGTTTGGAAAGAGCACGTTTGAGTTCGGTGTGGGTTTTATCCATGAGCGGAATAAATATACAGCTTCTCTCGAAAGCCAGCAGGAAGATTTTCAGTTGATACTGAGGCCAAGTTTTAGATTCTAGTTCAAGGTGTTCCTGTGGATCATGCAGCTTATTAACTCTACATGATGTCGTCATAATTTGTCGTCTGGCGTGCAGCCTGGTTCCATTTTTAGAGCATCCACTTTATGTGGTTGTTTAGTATTGCCATGTTCGCTCTACTGTTGAAATGTAGTCGCCTTCTATAAAGAAGGTGAGCGAATAACCATCATTTTTTCAACCTGCATGTCTTTAAATGTATGTGGTATTCCGCCGATACCGTGGCCTGAATGTTTCAAGCCGGCGAAAGGCATCCAGTCGACGCGGAAGGCGGTGTGGTCGTTGACCATTACAGCTGAAGCATCAAGTTGTTTGAAGGCGTGCATGCAGGTGTCGATATTTTTTGAAAATACAGCGGCATGAAATGCCACGTCTAAACTGTTTGCCTGTGTTATCGCCTCATCAATGTTTTCGTATTCGTACACGCAGATAACAGGACCAAATATTTCGTTCTGTGAAATGATGGCATCATTCGACGGATTAAATAATACGGTGGCTTGATAACAGCTTTCGGAAATCTTCTTACCGCCAGAGATTAGTTCGGCCCCTTTATCGACGGCATCTTTCACCCATTCATCGATGCGATCCGTTTCTGCATGACGGATCAGCGGTCCGATTTCGGTATCGGCTGAAGTCGGGTCGCCGATTTTCATCTTGTTACCGGCTTCGGCGATTTTTTCTGCAAGTTTTCGTGCGATGCTTTTATCTGCATAGACGCGCTGCACGGAAACACAGACCTGGCCGGCATGATAGAAACCGGCTTTTGATAATAATGCGACGGTATCTTCCATATCGGCATCATGTGAAACGATGACCGGGGCGACGCCGCCATGTTCGAGTGCGCAGCGTGTACCGTTGGCAAGTTTTGAGCGTAACATCCAGCCAACACGCGCGCTGCCGATAAAGCTGAAAAAACCAACGCGATTGTCTGCGATGAGTTTTGTGGCAGCGTCATGATCGGTGGTAACGATTCCCTGACACCATGCCTCAGGTAATCCTGCTTCGTACAGGATGTTGATTAAACGAAAGCAGGAGAGTGGAGTGTCTTCTGCGGGTTTGATAATAACGGGGCAGCCCGCGGCAATGGCTGGTCCGATCTGATGTACTGCCAGATTAAGCGGGTGATTGAATGCGCTGACAGCGACTACCACACCGATCGGTTCACGTGTCGTAAACGCCAGGCGGTTCATCGAAGCAGCATTTCTGCTCATAGGAATTTCTTCACCGTGTTCACTGCGGATTACTTCTACGCAGTTTTTTATACCATCGATCGCGCGTGCTACTTCAACTTTTGAATCGGGTAATGGTTTGCCACCTTCGCGCGCAGCTTCTATCGCCAGTTCATCAAAACGTGACTGCATGATGGTTGCGGCTTTCTCTAAAATATTTATGCGCTGTTCGGCAGAGAGCCAGTTTTGTCTGTTGCTAAATAAATTGTGAGCCGTATCGAGTGCGGTTTCTACTGCTTTAGCATCACCGGTTTCTATAGTGGCGATGTGAGCGCCGTCGAATGGTGCGGTAACGTCAATTTTTCCGGCGGCGGTTGCACCGGGTATTAGTAATTTGAAATGTTCAGGCATTGTTCTTCTCTTTATATATTTTGTTAACCGCAGAGGCGCAGAAGCAATAAAATATCACATGTCTTCTCTCAACTGTTGTTCGAGGTGATAAGTAATGCTATCAGCTATCAATTTTTCCACGGTAAACTTTTTCCGGTTGCTTAGATAGGGCAGGCGATATTACCCAGCCGTTCCGTCAGTATCATATTTTCACGGTAATCAATCGGTATCACGACCAGGCTTGGGCCCTCTTCGTTAAACGCTTTTTCCAAGGTGCCGATGAGGTCTCTGCTGTTTTCTACTTTATGTCCGCACCAGCCGAATGATTCTGCCAGTTTCAACCAGTCCGGGTTACCGAATGACAGGTCTGTATGTTTGCCGAATTCGTTTTGCTGTTTCCATGCGATCAGGCCATACATATTGTCTTCCCAGATCATGGTAACAATATTCACATCTAGTCGTTTTGCGGTTTCCATCTCCTGTACGTTCATCAGGTAACCTGCATCACCCGATATCGAAAGTATGCGTTTGTCAGGATGGACCAGTGCAGCAGATATGGCACCGGGCAGGGCGAAACCCATGGAACAGAAACCATTGGGAATCAAACAGGTGTTGGGTTCGTGGCATTGATAGTGGCGTGCTATCCACATCTTATGAGCGCCGACATCGGATAATAAAATATCATGTGGCGCCATCACCTGTCGGCAATCCCAAAGGACTTTTTGTGGCCGGATGGAGCCCTCAGTGTCGTCGTCTTTATTCATGGCTATTTCATCTTGCATGCTACGGCGTGTGGCTATCTGATGTGAGGTGTCAAAATTTAATCCGCCATTAGTTGCGACACGTTCATTCAGCATCCACAGTGTATGGGCCAGGTCGCCGACCAGTTCGGTTTCAGGGTGGTAATCAGAATCGATCTCTGCCGGTTGAAAATCGGCATGGATGATGTGGTGGTTGCCTTCAGCGTTCCACAGGTTGGGGTGGTATTCCACCATGTCGTAACCAAGTGCAAGTACAACATCCGCGGCTTCCAGTGCGCAGGCGATGACGTCGCGTGACTGCAAGCCGATGGTGTACAGGCAGTAGTCTGCATCCATATCGACACAGCCTTTGGCCATGAAGGTATTGATGACGCCGATGCCGGTCTTCTCACAGAACAGCCTCAGCTGTTTGCTTGCACGCTTGCGGATACAGCCATTGCCGGCGAGGATAATGGGGTGTTTGGCATTTTTTAAAATTTCAAAGGCTTCGTCAATTATCTTGTCATCGGTTACTGCGCGTCTGAATCGCTGGGGTTTAAGCGGTTTGGTGGTGGTCGGCAATTTGGCGATGTCTTCCGGTAATTCGATGTGTACGGCACCGGGCTTTTCGGTGCGTGCGACACGGATCGCTTTGCGGATGATCTCGGGGATATTGTCCTGATGCAGTACCGTGGTGGCCCATTTGGTCACCGGCTCAAACATTTTTACTACGTCCATGATCTGGTGAGATTCTTTATGCAGGCGCTGTGATGAACCCTGGCCGGTGAGTGCCAGCATCGGTGCGCGGTCCATGTTGGAATCTGCGACCCCGGTGATGAGGTTGGTCGCACCGGGGCCGAGTGTGCCAAGACAGCCAGCGGCATTACCCGTGAGCCGGCCATAGATTTCTGCCATAAAAGCGGCGCCCTGTTCGTGGCGGGTAAGGATGAATTTAATTTTTTCAGACTTTTCCAGTGAGATCATAAAGTCTGCGTTTTCTTCACCGGGTACACCAAAGATGTATTCTATGCCTTCTTCTTCAAGACACTTCACGAACAGATCGGATGCTTTCATAGTATTCCTTTTTGAAAATAGGGTTGTTTATTTGAATGTCTGGTAGTTAGGAGAACCCTTGTACATATTAGTTCAAACATCCCGTCGATTACAATAAATTTTGCCGTGTTAAGGTGTGCCAATGCTGATGATTTTCACCTTGCTGTGGTATGATTAGCCTATTATTTTATTGGAGATTGCTGACATGAAAGCACAAAATCTGAAGATACAGATCATTACGGTTTCAGCCATAATTTTTGCGTTGGCAGTGTTTCGTTTATTGCCGCATTTACCTAATGTGTCGCCGGTAGCGGCCATGGCTCTGTTCGGTGGTGCTTATTTTGCGGATAAACGCATGGCATTCATCATTCCTTTTGTGGCGCTGTTTCTCAGTGACCTTATCCTGGGTCTGCATAATTCGATGATTTTTGTTTATGCCGGTTTTGCTCTGACAGTGGCTATCGGATTCATGCTGCAAAAGAGAGTGACTATTACCAACACTGCGTTTGCAGTCGTTGCGTCTTCCGTCATGTTCTTTTTGCTGACTAATTTTGGCGCCTGGATGACATCGGGGCTGTATGTGAAATCAGCAGAAGGTCTGATGCAGGCTTATGCTGCCGGCATCCCATTCTTCCAGAATTCATTA
>DAOVJH010000050.1 GCA_030673345.1 Pseudomonadota bacterium | reverse complement strand
GGGCTTGCTCATCGGTGAAGGTGCTAACAAAGAAGTTATTGATGGTATCCGACGGATAGCCGAATCCTTTGGAGAGGTTGAAAGGGTAAATGAATTGCTCACCATGCATATGGGCCCCGAATTTATACTGGTCAATATAAGCATTCGGTTCAGACGTGGACAGTTAACGCGTGAGATCGAAGAGGTTATTCAGGAAATAGATTCTGTTATCAAGACCGAGTTCGGGCTGGTGAAGCGGGTCTTTGTCGAAGCAGAACCTGCCTGAATGTTAGCTATGATATCGTGAATATATTATTGCTTCTTGTCTGAAGTTGGATCTGCTGCAGGCTTCGTTTCGATGTGCATCAGTTCTATTTTACTCTTCATCTTTTCTTTATGGAGTAGATCTTCCCCTAGCATGTCCTCTTTGGAGAGTCCGTCATCTTTAAATAAATCATCATCTTCAAACAGTTCGTCTTCAGAAAATTCTTCAGGTGGGTTGCCGTCGTAGATTAAAAATTCCCGGCGCAGCATCCATGCATCACGAATGAAGGCGTATTTGTCAGGAACTGTTTCATCGAGAATGTTGCTGGCCTTTATCAGGCCTGCGCGAAGGTCAATATATTTGATCGATAATGTTACCAGGCTCTGATTTAATGTCTGACGGCTGAAGATAGGGTCAAAGTAGGTCCAGTCCATAGCCAGTCCGGCTGTGTCACGCACGGTGAGGGGACCGAGGAAAGGCAATACCATGTAAGGCCCGCTCGGTAGCCCCCAGACGGCCAGGGTCTGGCCAAAATCTTCATTGTTTTTTTTCAGGTCCATGTCCGTTGCAACATCGATTAAACCCAGTAAACCAAAAGTAGTATTAAAAACAAAACGTGCTGAAGTGGCAGCGGCAGCGGAAAATTTAAATTGTAGCAACTGGTTAAAAAACACGACGATGTCGTCGATATTGCTGAAGAAATTACTTACGCCCTTACTGGCAAAATTGGGCATGACGAAGTTATAACCTTTGGCAACAGGTTTGAATGCGTATTTATCAACATTTTCATTGAATGCATGCATGCTGCGGTTGAAACTTTCGAAAGGGTCATCAGGATTTGGCGGTCCTTCGATGGTTGCGCATCCACTACTAAATATGATCGAAATAAATAAGATGCAATTCCGTAAAATTTTATTATTATGTTTCACAAAAATATTGAGCCGTTTACGATTGTTTGTTCAGCATTTTCCAGGCGAGTTCGGCAACATTCTTTGAACCGTTACCGTCACCAAGCTGTTGACGTATTAAGGATAGTTCATGTTGCATAGATTCGTAGTATTTTTTATCGTTAAGCAGGTGCAGGGTTTCTTTTGATATATTGGATGAGGTGGCTTCGTGTTGTATAAATTCTTTTACGATACTTTTCTGTGGAACGATGTTGACCAGACCGATAAATTTGGTTATCGCAAGATTTTTCATAATGAAATAGGTCAATGCAGTGACCTTGTATGCGATAACCATAGGTACTTCTAATAAACCAATTTCAAGGGTTGCTGTGCCGGATGCGGTGAGGATAACGTCACACGCTTGAACCACATCGTAGAAATTGTCTTTGGTAAGGGTAATGGATAATTTGTCTATCTCAGCTTGAAAAGATGTGAGTTCGTCCAGACTGATAGTGCTAGCAACAGGCAGGATAAATTGAATATCAGGTTTTTCTATTTTTATCTGTTCAGCACTTTCTAGTAAAACGGGGAGTATGCGTTTGATTTCACTACTACGGCTGCCCGGGAACAGACCAATTGTTGTTCTGTTCTTGATCTGACATTGCTCTCGCGCCTGCTGTTTTGTTTTATTGGCGATGACTTCATCGGTTAGCGGATGACCGGTAAATGTGACAGCGACATCGGCCTTTTCGTACAGCGCTTTTTCAAAAGGCAGGATGACGGCCATATGATCAACTATCTTCGCCATCTTATAGACCCGTTTTGGTCGCCATGCCCAGACCGATGGGCCTATATAAAACAATACTTGAATGCCGATGCTTTTGGCGTAGGCAGCAAGCCGTTGATTGAATTCTTGATAATCGACAAGTATCAACAGGTCGGGTGGCTGCTTGCTTATGTTTTCCTTTAAGTTGTTGAGCTCTGATTTAATATAAAAGTATTTCATCAATACTTCACTAAAGCCCATCACAGATAGTTTTGCCATATCGATTAATATATCGACGCCAGCGTCTCTGAGATGCTGGCCGCCCATGCCGCGGAATATTAGCGTGTCATCGATCTTTTTAAGTTCTGTCACCAGTTTGGCGGCGTGTGCATCACCAGATGCCTCGCCAGCAACGATGACAATATTCTTGGGTTTTTCTTTTATGATTTGAGCTGCCACGGTGCTTTTGTGAAGATTGTTTTTTGTTATTATACAGGCTCTGAAAGTACTGAATTTATCGGTACAGGTTTTTTAAAAAGAATAATACAGTAATGAAAATAACATTGCAGGATGAATTGCCCGTTATCAATGGCTTGCTGGCGGGTACCGATGAAGCAGGGCGCGGACCGCTAGCAGGTAATGTGGTAGCGGCAGCTGTCATATTGGATCCTGCTGAAACGATAGCAGGGCTGGATGATTCCAAGAAACTGACAGAGAAAAAGCGGTTGTTTCTGGCCACCGAGATAAAACAGAAAGCACTGGCATGGTCCGTGGTCAGTATCTCACCACAGCAGATCGATGAGATGAATATCCTGCAGGCTTCATTGTTTGCCATGAAAACAGCCGCAGAGAGCTTAGAGGTGAGGCCTGATCACGTATTCGTCGATGGCAATAAAACATTGCTGGACTGTTTTTGTGCTAATACGGCGATCATCAAAGGTGACTCCCGCGTTGCCGAGATAAGTGCGGCCTCGATCCTGGCTAAAGTTGAGCGTGACGCACAGATGCTGGAACTGCATAAACAGTATCCGGCGTATGGCTTTGATAAACATAAAGGTTACCCGACAAAGGTGCACCGTGAAATCTTGAAAGAGATTGGGCCCTGTCCGGAGCATCGGCGCAGTTATGCTCCGGTTCGAGAAGCCCTTGTTGAGTAATACAGTTTTGGTGGTCTCTAGATGAGTGATGATATGAAAGAAAAATTAAGAATTCTTGCTTCGTTTCTGTTGCCACTATCTCTTTTTTCCATGGCGGCGGCGCTGGCTTATTTTACCTATGAAATGTCCAAAGTCAGCGGGCAGATCCCCGATATTCTCGAGCGCATTGATTCTACCAGTGAAAACATCGAGCCGGTTTTAGACGAGGTCAGTAATATTCTTGATCTGGTGCCGCCTATCCTTAAAGAGGTCGAAGAGACCCGCAAGTTGATACCGCCGATCCTGAAAGAAGTGGAGCTGACACGCAAAATGATTCCGCCGATACTTACTGAGGTGAAGCAAACGCGTAAACAGATACCCGTGGTGCTTAAAGAAGCTGAAGCCATACGCGGTGAGTTGCCGGCTGTACTTGCCAGTGCCGATAAAGCTTCTGAAGCGGTTGTCGGTGTTTCAAAACAGGTTGAAGCCATCCGGCCGTTGGTAACTGATGTTTTGCAGGAAGTTGCAACTACCCGTGAATCGATACCCCCGATGATGGATCGGGCAGATGTGCTGATCGAAAAAGCACGCGTTGCAGGTAAAGAAGCGAGCGAGGGAGCGGTTACTGGCCTGTTTACAGGTATCATCAGGGCGCCATTTGCCCTGGTGGCAAGTGCGGGCCGTGGCATTTCTGGTCTGTCGGAAGAAGAGGCAAAAATTTTTAATGATAAAGATTTCTCACTTGTTAAGCAGGCGTCTTTATATCTTCTGAATAACGGTTCAAAAGGTGATAGGCGTGAATGGAGAAATGACGATTCAGAGAATCGTGGAATAGTACAACTGACAAGAATTTATACTGGAGGTGAATATTCTGAAATTGATTGCCGCACGCTGGAGATTATCTTGCATAAGCAGGACGAACTTGTCAAAGAGAGCCAGCGCTCGTTCTGCAAGAATGACGAAGGTGAATGGGATTTTGATGAGTGAGTGGTTATGAGTCAAAGAAGACATAAGTGTTCAATATTCCCCCTCTCCCTCTGGGAGAGGGCTGGGGTGAGGGCGTCGCTGAAAACACCCTCATCCTAACCTTCTCCCGGGGGGGGGGAGAAGGGACTTAAAGCCAGTGTCCGTTCCTGACTGAACACGGTCATTCATTAGTTATGTCGTCCTTAATATCATCAGTCAGAATAAGCCTGAGCCAATATATCAGGTTGTTATATCGCTCAGCATTTATCCGGTAAATTATTTCTCTCATAAGTCTTTAATTTGCTGTTTCCGAAGAACTGATTTGGTACACTAAAGCCTCATCCAATCAGAGGTTCATTAGTGACATCCCAGCCAGACTTTATTCACCTGAGAGTACATACAGAATACTCTCTGGTCGATGGTGTGGTGCGTGTTAAACCTCTGATGCAGGCGCTTGTAGCGGATGAAATGCCGGCTGTTGCCCTGACGGATCAGAGTAACTTATTTGCCATGGTCAAGTTTACCCGTGCCGCCCTTGGCGCCGGTATCAAACCCATCATCGGCGTCGATGCGCTGGTGCGGTATGGTGATGACCAGGAAGCACCATTCCAGATGGTATTGCTGGCGCAAAACAAAGAAGGTTACCTGAATCTCTCCCAGCTCATATCCAAAAGTTACCTCGAAGGCCAGCACCGTGGTGTGCCGATTATTCAGGCGGAATGGATCGAGCAGCATGCTGAAGGCATCATCGCTCTATCCGGCGGACGGCAGGGGGATATCGGTCGGGCATTGCTGGCAGGCCAAAGTGACCTGGCAGAGCAGCGGTTAAAAGCCTGGATGGCCAGTTTCAAAGATCGTTTCTATATCGAACTGCAGCGCACCGGCCGTGAAAATGAAGAAACCTATATCGCCGAGGCCGTCGAGCTGGCGATAAAGCACGATGTGCCGGTGGTAGCGACAAACGACGTACGCTTTCTAACAGCTGACGAGTTTGATGCGCATGAGACCCGTGTCTGCATCCATGATGGCCGTACGCTGGATGATCCGCGGCGCCCAAAAAATTACAGTGAACAGCAATACCTTCGCAGCAGTGAAGAGATGCAGGCATTGTTTTCTGACATTCCTGAAGCACTGGCGAACACCGTCGAAATTGCTAAACGCTGCAACCTTGAGATTCAGCTGGGCAAAAGTTTTCTGCCGCAATTCCCCATCCCCGAAGGTGAAACAGAAGAGAGTTACTTCTGCCGTGTATCACGAGAAGGGCTGGAAGAACGCCTGAAAGTTCTGCTCGATGAAACGGCTGAAGACTATGCGGACAAACGTAAAGAATATGATGAACGTCTGCAGATAGAGCTGGACGTTATCAACAACATGGGTTTCCCCGGTTACTTTTTGATCGTTGCCGATTTCATCCAGTGGTCAAAAGATAATGGAATACCCGTGGGACCGGGGCGTGGTTCGGGTGCCGGCTCGCTGGTGGCTTACGCATTAAAGATTACCGATCTGGATCCGCTGAAATTTGACCTGCTGTTCGAACGTTTCCTCAACCCCGAGCGTGTTTCACTGCCGGATTTTGATGTCGACTTCTGCATGGAAGGCCGTGATCGTGTCATCGATTACGTAGCCCGGACCTATGGACGCGACAGCGTCTCACAGATCATCACCTACGGCACCATGGCGGCAAAGGCGGTGGTACGTGATGTCGGCCGCGTGATGGGACAGCCTTATGGTTTCGTCGATCGTCTCGCCAAGATGGTGCCGTTTGAAATAGGCATGACATTGACCAAAGCACTGGATGAGTCAGAAGACCTGAAAGCTGCTTACGAAAATGAAGAAGAAGTGACGATGCTGCTGGACATGGCATTGTCACTTGAAGGTCTGGCAAGAAATGCCGGTAAACATGCTGGTGGTGTGGTCATTTCACCAACAGTATTAACGGACTTCAGTCCGCTCTACTGTGAAGAAGGCGGCGCAAGTGTCGTTACCCAGTTCGATAAGGATGATGTCGAAGCCGTCGGCCTGGTGAAGTTTGATTTCCTGGGTCTGCGTACTTTGACTATCATCGACTGGGCAGTGAAACATGTTAACCGCCGCCGTGAGACGTCAGGTGAAGAACCATTAGTCATCGAGCAATTACCGCTAGACGATAAAGCTGCCTTTGATCTGTTACAGGCAGCCAATACTACCGCCGTGTTCCAGCTCGAGTCGCGTGGTATGAAGGATCTGATTACCCGGCTTCAGCCGGATAGCTTTGAAGACATCGTCGCGTTAGTGGCGCTGTTCCGTCCTGGCCCTTTGCAGTCAGGCATGGTTGACGACTTCATCAACCGTAAACACGGCCGCGCCGAAGTCGATTATTTCCATCCCGATCTCGAACACGTATTAACACCGACCTACGGTGTCATCCTGTATCAGGAACAGGTGATGCAGATCGCGCAGGTGCTGGCGAATTACACATTAGGCGGCGCAGACATGTTGCGCCGTGCCATGGGTAAGAAAAAGGCCGAGGTCATGGCTGAACAACGTGAGTTGTTCATGCAGGGTGCAGTGGCACGTGATGTCGATGCAAAACTAGCTACCCACATCTTTGACCTGATGGAAAAATTTGCCGGTTACGGTTTTAACAAATCACACTCAGCCGCTTATGCATTGTTGTCTTATCAGACAGCGTGGTTAAAAGCACACTATCCGGCAGAGTTCATGGCCGCCGTTTTATCGGCAGATATGGATAACACCGACAAGGTGGTGGGATTGATCGAAGACTGCAGCGAGCAGGGCGTAAAAGTATTGCCGCCAGACATAAATCAATCGATCTATCAGTTCAGCGTGCCGGATGAAAAATCTATTCTCTACGGCTTAGGTGCGTTGAAAGGTGTCGGCGAAGCGGCGCTCGATGGCATCATAGCCGAGCGTGATGAGAATGGTGAATTTGTCGATCTCTATGATTTTTGCCGGCGCAGTGATACCCGTAAAGTCAATCGCAGGGTGATGGAAGCATTGATCAAATCCGGTGCCATGGATTCACTGGGTCCAAACCGTGCCAGTCTGATCGCGAGTTTGAGCAATGCCGTGCAGCTGGCAGAACAGAACCAGAAAAATGCCAGTGTCGGCCAGGATGATATGTTCGGTTCTTCAGATGAGCCGGATACGCATGCCAATGTCCATATCATTGAGGTGGAAGACTGGGATGATGAAACCCGTCTTTCAAACGAAAAAGAAACGCTGGGCCTGTACCTGACCGGACATCCCATCTCTCGTTACGAACAGGAGCTGAGGCGTTTTACTGAATGCCGTTTTTCAAAAGTACCGGATCTTGTACCGGAGAGCGAAAGAGGTGGCCAGGGTGGCGGTTATGGCTATCGGAAAAAGAATAAAACACAATATTGCCTCGCCGGCTTACTGATCGGTATGCGTGTGCGAAAGACAAAAACAGGCAGTAAGATCGTTACCGGTGTGCTGGATGATCGGACGGCACGTGTAGAAGTCGTGCTCTATGAAGATGTCTATGAGCAGTACACAAACTCCCTGGTCAAAGATAAGGTGTGTGTGGTCGTCGGTAGCGTCAGTTATGACGACTTCAATGCAGCGTATTCAGTTAATGCGAGTAAGATCTACACCATGACGCAGGCCAGAGAAAAATTCGCACGAGGTCTGCAGATAAAGTTTGACAGGCGAAAAGAGAACGGCAGCTGGTCTGACGCCAATGTAACAAAACAGTTAACTGATGTATTGCACACCTATCGTGAAGGCAACTGTCCCGTCAATATAGAATACAATAGCGGTTCAGATATCTCACAGTTTGTACTGGGTGAAGAATGGAACGTCGTGCCTTCCGACGATCTGTTAACACGGCTGGATAAAGTGTTTGGTTCTGAACAGATAGAGATAATGTACTGACAATAATGCGTCAACACGTCGATAAATTAAAATTTCATCTATTCAAGCCACAGGCATGGCGTACCAATCTGGTTTTCTGGGGCGGCGCGATACTCGTCGGACTGGTCGCAGCCGTATTCGCTTTACTGGCTGACCAGGGTGACCAGGTTTTTAGAAGGATCATCGCATACAATCAATACCTGCCGCTGATCAT
>DAOVJH010000185.1 GCA_030673345.1 Pseudomonadota bacterium | reverse complement strand
GCTGGGAGATGATCTGGGATTATTACGAAGAAAAAGGTGATACTTTAGGCATGGCTGACTTAAAAACATTGTTTCCTGATGAAGAGACCGTACAGAATCCCGCGATAGATGATGGCGGAACATTCAGCAAATGCCGGTAACCCCATAGAAAAAGCTGCCAGAACCTATATAAAGATATAACTCTCAATCTTAAAGAAAAATGCCAGCGTTTTTAACGACAGCCTGCTTTAAAGCGTGCAGCAGGACCGCTGCATTCAGCTGATTTAGCCTCTTCCTTCTTAGCTGCTTCATCTGCAGCTTTTTGCATTGCTTCCTTCTCTGCACTCACTTCTGCTGCCTGTATCTGCTTGCGTTGTAATTCCAGCCGCTCAAGCTCTAAACGGCGAGCTTCTTCCACCTCTTTTAAACGCCTCTCTTCATCGAGCCGTATCTGCATCACGCGCCTTTGCTCTTCTAGTTTTGCCGCCTGACGCCTGGCTCGTTTTACTTCTTCTCTGGCTTTGGCTTCTGCCTGTTTTGCCCTACGCTCTCTCTGTTTTGCCGCTTCTATCTGTTTCTTTTCTTCCAGACGTCGTTTTTCAGCTGCTTCTTTTTCTACAGCTGCGGTTTGGGCAGCGGCCCGTTTCTCAGCTTTCAGTTTTGCCAGCCGCTCTTCCTCTGCTCTCGCGATAGCAGCATCACGCTCTTTCTTCAAAGTTTCAGCTTCGATCTGCAGTTGCCTTAATTTTTTTTCTTCTTTCTCACGTTGCTGTTGCAACGCAGCATCTACAGCTTTATCTTTCGCTGCATCGGTTGCATCAAGATCTTCATCACCCAGTAGCAACGCAAAGACTATCAGGACCACTGCCAGCACGGCAGCGATAGAGCCAAACTTGATCAGCTGTTTCCGGGTATCATCACTATCAACGATACCAGTCCTTTCACTTCCCACCTTCCTGAAAGGTGTGGCAGCGTCGACATCTCTATGTGCCACAGCTGGTTGCGCTGCCTGTGGTGATGGTTCATTTACTACACTTTTCTCTACAGGCTTTTCCTGCTTACCCATTACTGCAGCAGCAACCACATCCGGCTTTACAGACTCTTTTATGGCCGGCTGCATTTCATCCAGACCGGTATCAGGAGAAATAATATCTTCGTGCTGATCGACGCGCTCGGTATCATCTTTAGCCTTGATCCAGGGAAAATCTTTTTCCAGTTCTTTACTGGCAGCTGCATTATCCTGCTTGGCGATATCACGGTTAACGATAGGCACGACGCTGTCTTTCATACGTTCCAGCACCATCTCATCAACCAGGTCGACATCGATCAGGTCCTGCTGATCCGCAAAACCATAGACCAGCACCGTTTCACATAACAGGTTAATCAGACGCGGTGTACCGCCGCTGTAATTATGTATACGCTCACAGGCAGCAGGTGTGAACACATCTTTTTCTGCACCAGCAGTAACCAGACGGTGCTGGATGTAGCCACATGTTTCTTTAAGACTTAAGGATTCGAGGTGGTAATCGACAGCGATGCGTTGTGCGAACTGCATCAGATCAGGCAGCCTCAAAGTTTCTTTTAAAGCCGGCTGACCAGCCAGCACCACCTGCATTAACTGGTCTTTCTCAGAGTTCACGTTTGATAGCATACGCAATTCTTCGAGCACATCAGGCTTCATATTCTGCGCTTCATCAATGATCAGTAACACCGTGCGTCCATTGGCGTATTCTTCTATCAGGTATTCCATAAATATCTGATGCATTTCAACATGCGTCAGATTAGGTCGGTGCAGATCAAATGCAGATAATACCCAGTCGAGCAGACCACCAAAAGACTGATGGGTATTGGTAATCAGGCCAACAGTAATATTGTCCTCTAAGCGTTCTAACAGGGCGCGCAATATGGTTGTTTTACCCGCGCCAGCTTCCCCGCTGATAACGCAGAAACCCACGTGATTGAGCAGGCCGTACTCCAGCAGGGTAAGTGCTGCCTGGTGTTTTTTGCTTAAATACAAAAACCCAGGGTCAGGCAACATTGAAAACGGTTTTTCCTTGAAACCGTAAAACGCTTCATACATAATATTTTATAATCAATTAATCTAATAAAATCAATAAGTTATATTGTAATTATAGTTATCAAATGATTTTATTAAGGTAAATTTCATGATTTTGTCATGTCGTGTTGGTTATTATAGTCAATTTACGCGACACTCTGATGATATTAGGTATATTAATAATATTCCAAATATCATCAGACATGGAATATTTAATGAAACAGCAAAGTAAAACAGATGAAGAAATGGACAGTACAGAAGAAGAGCACATTGAGGAACTCATCTTGCAGGAAAGTATCGTAAGCGCTGCCGGGCTAAATTCAGAGCAGGTATTGATAGGCATCAAAGGTGACCCATCTTTGCGTGAGAGCGCGCCTTTAAGAAAACGTTATGACAGCAAGGTTGATAGTTTATTCGATGAGTTAGAACCCAACCTGGAAGACATCATGTTAAACCGTGGCATCTACAGGATTTTTGTCGGTTTCAACAGCGGAGAAATCCGCACGAACTCTGTCTTTGACCCGCTACGCCAGGAGATACATGATGCTGAAAAAATTGCCGATAAGAACTATATAAATCGCCACTTCCCATTAATCAAATATAACGACAAAGTCGCACTGATGCGCGAATTATATGCTGCCTTGCGTGCGACTGAACAATACCAGAGCATCCCCGGATACTGGCAGAATATTCTGAACCGCCGCTCACAACACTGGCTGCCTCTGGAGCCCGACAACATCACAAAGATTCTAACCACGGTAAGAAAACTTCGAGACATCGAGGAATATTATCTGAGGAACATCACCATGTGCATCGTGCAGGGGATCGTCAGGATGCAGTTCAACTGTGACGGCACTCAGATCATCGATGCACATAACTTCAAACATTTTCTTGAAGAAAATATTTAAAAATACTTCACCACAGAGTACGCAGAATTTTTTTTGTAGCTGCGCCTACGGCGCTGTAACTTAAAAGAGTTTTTCTCTGCGCCCTCTGTGGCTCTGTGGTGAGCCGCTTTTGAATTTACCCATGTAACAACAATGTTAATGATACTTCTCTGTCGTTATGTGCCCGGGCTCACGGCGACGGTGTTTTCTTAAGCCCCTTTTTTCAAGACACTCTGCCGCACCGCTGATCATCGCTGAATTTCCACACATCATGATATGAGAATTTTCATCGATAGCGATTCCTGATCGCTGCTCGAGTGAGCCGTCTTCAATGCTTGCAGTAATCCGCTGGTTCATTGCGCCTTCAACTTTCTCACGAGTAACAAACGGTACAAATGAAAACTGAACCTCATGCTGTTTTTCAATCGCGGTGATCTGCGCCTGATACGACAGTTCCGAAAGATCTCTCACCGAATACCCCAGAACAACTTTCTCAAAACGCTGCCAGACTTTTTTACTTTTTAATATCGAAAGAAAGGGGCCGACACCAGTACCGGTTGCCATCATCCACAGGTTCCTACAGTCAGGTATCTCAGCAACCGTTAAAAAACCGTTCGCTTTATCAGTGACAAATATTTCATCGTTATCGTCGAGTTGCGCGAGTTTTGGCGTCAATGGCCCTTCGGGGACAATATTAAAATAAATTTCCAGGTACTGGTCATCTAGCGTATTGACCAGAGAATACGGACGGGCGACACGCTCACCGTCTATATCAAGTGCCACGCGGACAAACTGGCCTGATTCAAAATTTTCAAGATCACATTGAATACGCAGAGAAAACAGACGTTCATTCCACTGTATTTTTTCAATCACTTTGCCGCTTAACCAGTCCGCCATATAATTACCCTGTTGTTTTCCTCATTACTTATACTACATACTAAGCTATCTATTCCTGCAGATAACCACATTTATGACAGCGCTACACCCTCAACTTGAAAAAGACTGCATCGTCCTCGGTGAATTCAGCCTGTGTTCACTATTATTACTGAACGATGCTAATTACCCCTGGTTTATCCTGCTGCCAAACCGTGAAGATATAAGCGAGATACATCAGCTATCGACAGAAGACCAACAACAGTTAATGGCTGAATCCATGTTTTTCAGCCATTGCCTGGAACAGGTTTTTCAGCCCGACAAAATCAATATAGCCGCCCTCGGCAATGTCGTTCCACAACTACATATTCATCATATCGCCAGATTCACCACGGATGCCTGCTGGCCGGCCCCCGTATGGGGTGCCGTCACCGCTGTTCCGTACCAAAAGAAACAGATAGTAACCATTAAAAATCAGTTACTTAAATGGTTTGAGGATAACAATGCGCAAGATTTTCACCCATTAGATCAAACACCTGACTAATTGGGGATAAGTAACTATTTACCTGAAAAGATTCTGCTATAATCCGTGAAAATAATTTACTTACACGGCCAGAATCAACATAGCGCAG
>DAOVJH010000256.1 GCA_030673345.1 Pseudomonadota bacterium | reverse complement strand
CAACTGCCCTTCCTTCAGTCAGTACTGGATGATTTCACACTTGTACCGTTAGCGGTAGGTGATGCAACACCGGAGGAAGTTGCCGAGGTGCTTGATGTTTTATGGGGCGGCCCGGAAACATTGATCGTGATCAGTTCTGATCTTTCTCATTTTCTTCCATATCAAACAGCACAGGTGATAGATGCGCAAACCGTGCAAAACATCCTGCACCTGCAATACACACTGAACCATGAACAGGCCTGCGGCGGTACCCCGGTCAACGGATTATTATTGGCAGCCCAACGCCACCACCTGCAGCCACATTTACTTGACCTGCAAAACTCCGGTGACACCGCAGGTGATAAGGACCGTGTCGTTGGTTATGCATCGTTCGCTTTTATTGAGGAGAAGATTGATGCCAGTTAACCAGGGCGAGATATTATTGCCGATTGCCCGCTCAGCCATTTCAGAGACGTTGGGGCACAGCTATGAAGCCGCTCAAGATGCCACATGGCTTCAGGAGGAAGCGGCATGTTTTGTCACGCTGATGCAAACAGGCGAGTTACGTGGATGCATCGGCACGCTGGAAGCACACCGTTCCCTGCTGGAAGATGTAAAAAATAATGCCTATGCAGCGGCTTTTCGTGACACACGTTTCTCTCCACTCACAAGTGAAGAACTGGACATTACTGAAATTGAGATCTCGTTATTATCAGCCATGCAACCCCTGGAGTTTTTGAATGAGCGGGATGCACTGGCGCAGTTACAGCCCGGGACTGATGGCGTAGTGTTTGAGTTTGGCCATTACCGCAGCACCTTCCTGCCACAGGTGTGGGAACAGCTTCCCGATACCAGCGATTTTATCGCACACCTGAAAAACAAGGCTGGACTGGCAACTGATTTCTGGTCTGATGATGTCAGACTCTCACGTTACACAGTAAGCAAATGCAAAGAACGTGATCTTGTAGCACCTGCTGAGAATCAGGTGATATGAAACAAGGTTCAAATTATCCTGGCCGCTACTGGCACCTCATAGATGATGGCCGTATACAATGTGACCTGTGTCCGCGTGACTGCAAACTACATGAAGGACAGCGCGGTGCATGTTTTGTACGTATGCGCGAAGACGACCAGATAGTACTTACCACCTACGGACGCTCTTCTGGTTTCTGTATTGATCCTATCGAGAAAAAACCGCTTAACCATTTTTACCCTGGCAGCAGCGTGCTTTCTTTCGGCACTGCAGGCTGCAACCTCGCCTGCAAATTCTGCCAGAACTGGGACATCAGCAAATCCAGAGATATGGACCGCCTGATGGATCAGGCTTCACCCGAGACTATCGCCATCGCAGCAGAAAAGAACGGCTGCAAGAGCGTGGCATTCACCTACAACGACCCGGTAATTTTTGCCGAATACGCGATGGACACAGCAGATGCCTGTCATGAGCGGGGAATAAAAACCGTCGCTGTTACTGCCGGTTACATACATGCAGAAGCGCGACGCGATTTCTTCTCGAAGATCGATGCAACGAATGTTGACCTGAAAGCCTTTAGCGATGAATTTTACTACAAACTCACCGGCTCACATCTGCAACCAGTACTGGACACGTTGATCTACCTCAAACATGAAACAGATGTATGGCTGGAGATTACCACCCTGCTCATCCCCGGAAAAAATGATTCAGATGAAGAACTGACTGCGCTGAGCAAATGGATAAAAACTGAGTTGGGGCCAGACGTGCCTTTGCATTTTTCTGCCTTTCACCCCGACCACAAGATGCCGGACATCCCCGCAACACCAGCAGCTACACTCATACGTGCCAGGAACATCGCTCTCAAACAAGGCCTGTCTTATGTCTATACCGGGAACGTCCATAATGCAGAGGGTGACACAACATTTTGTCCGCAGTGCAGCAGTCCGCTGATCGTGCGTGACTGGTACCAGATCAATCAGTATCGGTTAAACGAAGATGGCTGCTGCCCCGATTGTGGATTTTCTCTGGCTGGAAGGTTTGAAGAAAAAGCTGGAAATTTTGGTCAGAGACGAATTCCGATAATGATCAACGATAACAAAGTTTGAAAACAAATTTCTCACCAACATTTAGAAACGTCGTGGACGGATCAAGAACCAGCTGGCGACAACGATAACGGCAAAAACCACATAACCAGCAACAAAAGCCCATGGTTCTAGCTGATAGTACAGAATACTTTCCAGCCAGTGCGCTATGAAAGAACCGGAATAGACCGTATCACCGGCCCGGGCACGCAAGACCATTTCGATCGAAGTGAGAGGACAAACAAGATCGAACAAGGACTGAATAACAACCACTGCAATCGCTGCAAGATGTGTCAGACGAAACCAGGGATTGCGGATCCACGACCAGGCACGGACCTTGCCTACGAATATTAATAGCATCCCAAAAATGACAAAGACGACGAATAATACGTGCAGCACCAGGACTGCATCGGCAGCCAGGAGATATAACATTGCTGGATCCATCTGCACCTCTTATCGGCAGGTATTCAGATAAACTTAGCCTCTAATCACCCTATACGGCGATAACGAGAAGGATTCTAAAACCTGTTAGAACAAACCTTCAAATGGAAGGTAATTAACAGTATCACCTTTTCTGATCTCTTTATCGACAAATACTTCGACCAGGCCATCAGCCCAGCTTGCAGAAGACAGCACACCGGAACCCTGCTGCGGATATAACTGTGCGACTACCTGGCCATCTTTCTGCATCAAGCGTACGCGAAGATACTCCTGGCGTTTGATCTTTGGCCAGTCGAAATCGGCGGTCACTGAAACGCGTTTCGTAATGAAGTCTTCCGCACCCTGAAGTTTCAGGATCAACGCACGGGCAAATAATAAAAAGGTAACGAATACAGAGACCGGGTTACCGGGCAGGCCCATAAACAGCGTATCATCAATTTTTCCAAAGGCGACCGGTTTGCCTGGTTTCATCGCTATGCGCCACATGGAAAGTTCACCGAGCTGTTCCAGCGCGATACGTACATAATCTTCTTCACCGACAGAGACACCACCGCTGGTTATCACCAGGTCTGCACCTGCCGCTGCTTTCTTTAATACTTCCGTGGTCGCTTCTAACGTATCAGGCACGATACCCAGATCGATAATCTCACAATCCATCGTCTGCAACAGGCCGCGAAGTGTATATCGGTTTGAATTATAGATCTGACCTGGCGCTAGCGGCTGACCGGGCGCGACGATTTCATCACCGGTAAAAAATGTGGCAACCTTTAACCTGCGTTTAACGTTGAACTCAGCCAGGCCGACTGAAGCGAGCAGACCCAGCTCCTGTGCACGCAGTCGTTTACCCGCATTTAAAACGATACCGCCTTTTGCAATATCTTCGCCCGCACGGCGTACGTTACTGCCGGCTTTTACAACAGTATTGATCGTTACATTATCTTCATCACGTGTGCACATCTCCTGCATCACGACGGCATCCGCACCTTCAGGGACAGGCGCACCGGTAAATATACGCGCGGCATTCACCTGTTCGAGCAGTGTACCAACCTGCCCTGCAGGTATACGTTG
>DAOVJH010000105.1 GCA_030673345.1 Pseudomonadota bacterium | reverse complement strand
TTAAAAGACGGTTACTCGGTCCGATTGTCAGGACAGGATAGTGGGCGTGGCACCTTCTTTCATCGGCATGCCGTGTTCCACAACCAGCTTGATGGAACGACATACACGCCATTGAGAGAACTCGGCGATAATAACAGTAACTTCCGGGTTTTTGATTCACTGTTATCCGAGTTAGCAGTATTAGGTTTCGAGTACGGATTTTCGACTACTGAGCCGGAAACGCTGGTGCTGTGGGAGGCGCAGTTCGGTGACTTTGCAAATGGTGCGCAGGTGGTCATCGATCAGTTTATATCGGCAGGTGAGCACAAATGGGGGCGCGCCAGTGGCCTGGTGATGTTATTGCCGCACGGTTTTGAAGGGCAGGGTGCCGAGCATTCTTCGGCGAGACTGGAAAGATTTCTGCAGCTATGTTCAGTACATAATATGCAGGTATGTGTGCCGAGTACACCTGCGCAGATGTTCCACCTGTTGAGAAGGCAGATGGTACGGAACTGCCGTAAACCGCTGATCGTGATGACACCGAAAAGTTTGCTCCGGCATAAACTGTGTATCAGTACGCTGGATGAGCTATCACAAGGTACATTTAACTGGGTGATGCCCGAGCTCGATGAGCTGGATGCCGGTCAGGTCAAACGTGTCGTTATCTGCAGCGGCAAGATATATTACGAGTTACTGGAAGCACGGCGTGTCAATCGGATTCATGATGTCGCTATCCTACGTATCGAGCAGATCTATCCTTTCCCCGGTGAACAGCTTGATGCTTTACTGGTACAGTACAATAATACGAACGAATTGATATGGTGTCAGGAAGAACCAAAAAATCAGGGCAGCTGGGATTTTAGTAAGCTGCGTATCCCGGCACTGATCAACGAGCGATGGCAGCTGGGATATGCGGGCAGAGAGCCTTCATCGGCACCCGCTGTAGGCTCGGCAAAATTGCATGCCAGGGAGCAGCAGGCAATAATCAATGCAGCACTTGGAATCGCAGAGTCTTAACGGAAATTTATACTGGAAAAATAATGAGTACAGAAATCAAAGTCCCTGAGTTACCAGAATCTGTTGCCGATGCCGTGATAGCGAGCTGGTATAAACAGGTTGGTGACGTTATCGAGATGGATGAAGTATTGGTCGATCTTGAAACCGATAAAGTGATCCTGGAAGTTCCGGCCGTGAAACGCGGCGTGGTCAAAGAAATATTATTTTCTGTCGGCGATACCGTGAACGCTGGTCAGTTGCTGGCTGTGATCGAAGAATCGGCGGCAGGTTCTAAAGATACCGTACAAGTTAAAAAAACGGATGCGACGGGCAGTGAAGCGGCTGCTGCGATGAGTCCTTCAGTGAGGAAGTTAATCGCGGAAAATTCGCTCGATGAATCACAGCTGACGGGTACGGGAAAAAATGGCCGGATACTAAAGCAGGACGTCGAAAAATTATTAGCAGAAAATACAGCCGTAGAGAAGAATGAGAAAATGGTTAAGCAGGATATTGCACCAGCAGCAGAGGTGAAACAGCCTGTGTCAGGTGAGAGGCTGGAGCGTCGTGTACCGATGACACGTCTGCGCGCACGCATCGCTGAACGGATGTTGCAGTCACAGCAGCAAGCGGCAATCCTGACGACATTTAACGAAGTAAATATGAAGCCGGTGATGGCGCTTCGTTCACGCTATAAAGATGCCTTCGAGAAAAAATATGGTGTGCGACTGGGTTTCATGTCCTTTTTCGTGCAGGCAAGTGTCGAAGCTTTAAAACGTTTTCCAGAGATCAATGCCTCTATCGATGGCAATGATATCGTCTACCATGGATATTATGATGTCGGTGTAGCCGTGTCCGGGCCTAACGGACTGGTGGTGCCGATACTGCGTGATGCTGATATCCAGTCGATAGCGGATATCGAACAATCGATAATCGCGTATGCGGTTAAGGCCAGGGAAAACAGCCTGTCGATAGATGACATAACCGGTGGTACTTTTACTATCTCTAATGGTGGTGTATTCGGCTCGATGTTATCGACGCCGATCATCAATCCACCGCAGAGTGCCATTCTGGGTATGCATACCATTACAGAACGCGCCATGGTAGTCGATGGCGAGGTGCAGGTATTGCCGATGATGTACCTGGCATTGTCTTATGACCATCGTCTGGTCGATGGTAAAAGTGCGGTACAGTTCCTGGTGACGATAAAACAATTACTGGAAGATCCATCACGCATGTTGTTGGGTATATGACGATGCCAGAAAAATATGATGTGGTCGTTATCGGTGCGGGCCCTGCAGGTTATGTGGCAGCCATCCGCTGTGCGCAACTGGGTTTGAAGACGGTCTGTGTCGATGAGTGGATAAACCATAAGGGTGATTCATCACTCGGTGGCACCTGTCTCAATGTTGGCTGTATACCGTCGAAAGCATTGCTCGAATCATCTCATCTGTATCATCAGGCAAATGCTGAGTTCAAGCAGCATGGTATCTCTGTGTCTTCCTTAGATGTTGATGTCGGTATCATGCAGGCGAGAAAAAATCAGGTCGTACACGATCTTACGCAGGGTATACAGGCGCTGTTTAAAGCAAATAAAGTAGCGTTTATTCATGGCCGTGCAAAGATCACCAGCACCGACAGCATAGAGATTTCAAGTAGAGAAACACGTAAAAAAACAGGTGAATTAAAGGCCCGGCATATCATTATCGCCAGTGGGTCTTCACCTGTTCGTCTGCAACAGGCGCCGCTAAAGAATGGTTATATCGTTGATTCGGCTGGTGCGCTTGAGCTGACAGACGTTCCTGAGCGCATTGGAATTATCGGTGCAGGTGCGATTGGTCTCGAGTTAGGCAGTGTCTGGTCTCGATTCGGTTCGCAGGTGGTGCTGCTCGAAGCAATGCAGGACTTCCTGCCAACGGCCGATAAAAAGCTGGCTAACCTGGCAAAACGCAGCTTGAAAAAACAGTCACTGGATATTCGTCTAAGTGCCAGGCTGGTAAAAGCCGAGGTGAAAAATAAAAAAGTACAGGTGGTGTATGAAGATACATCTAACCCGAAAGCAGCGGGTGAACAAAAAGAGACTTTTGATAAACTGATCATCGCTGTAGGGCGTAAACCAAACAGTGACCGTATCTTCGGCGAAGAGCTGGGTATCGAGAGAGATGAGCGATGTTTCATCCTGGTCAATGAACGATGTCAGACCAGTGTGCCGCATATCTATGCGATCGGTGATGTGGTGCGTGGACCGATGCTGGCACACAAAGGATCAGAAGAGGGCATCATGGTGGCGGAGCATATCGCCGGCAATCATGCTGAAGTGAACTACGATCTGATTCCATCAGTGATCTATACGCATCCGGAAATCGCCTGGGCAGGTAAAACAGAAGAAGAGTGTAAAGCTGCCGGCATCAAGATCAACACGGGCAGCTTCCCTTTTATCGCCAGTGGCCGAGCGCGTGCCATGGGTGAGACAGAGGGTCTGGTGAAAATTATTACTGATGCAGAGACTGACCGTGTACTCGGTGTGCATATATTTTCTGCACAGGCATCAGAACTTGTCGCGCAGGCTGTATTGATGATGGAGATGCAGGCCACGGCAGAAGATATCGCCTTGACTATGTTCGCGCATCCGACTCTGTCAGAAGCTATGCATGAAGCGGCGTTATCGGTTCATGGTCGGGCTGTTCATATAAAAAACTAAGAATTAACCGCAAAAAATGTAAAGGCCACAAAAGAAATATTGTTATCGCGTCATACTGGCGAAGGCCAGTATCCATCTATCAGGCGGGTATAAACTATCAGGATGGATACCGGCTAAAAACATGCCGGCATGACGTTATTCATTTTAGTTTATGATTTTAATTCGCGTCTTTTGCATTATTCGTGATTTAATACGCTGCAAGAAAAAACTATCTAATTTACGAGATATAAATGAATCTACACGAATATCAGGCAAAACAGGTGTTTGCTCAATTTGGCATGCCGGTGCCGAATAACGAGGTGGTTGAATCAACGGCCGATGTTTCTGCTGCACTGGGAAAACTGACGGGTGATCGCTGGGTAGTAAAGGCACAGGTTCATGCTGGTGGCCGCGGTAAAGCGGGTGGCGTAAAACTGCTCGGTTCTGCCGAAGAGGTCGAACAGGCAGTGACCGATATGCTGGGAACGAATCTCGTTACCTATCAGACCAATGATCAGGGCCAGCCGGTCAACCAGGTGCTGATCGAAGAGATAAGCAACATCAGTCGTGAACTCTATCTCGGTGCAGTCATCGACCGTGCTTCACAGCGTGTTGTCCTCATGGCATCAACCGAGGGCGGCATGGAGATCGAAAAAGTTGCAGCCGAGACACCGGAGAAGATTTTAAAAACCACGCTAAATCCATTGACGGGTCTGCAGCCTTACCAGTCGCGTGAGCTGGCATTTGGCCTTGGCCTGGAAGCTGACCAGGTAAAACAATTCGTGCGTCTGCTGGATGGTTTCGCCAGAATGTTCGTAGAAAAGGATCTGAGCCTGGTCGAGATCAACCCGCTAGTGGTGACAGAAGAAGGCCAGCTAATCTGCCTCGATGGAAAGATCAATGTCGATGATAACGCACTGTATCGTCAGAAAGATATCTTCGCCATGCGTGATGAGTCGCAGGAAGATGAACGTGAGAACCGCGCCAAAGAATGGGACCTGAATTATATTTCACTGGATGGTGATATCGGCTGCATGGTCAACGGCGCAGGACTGGCGATGGCAACTATGGATCTGATCAAACTCTGCGGCGGTGAACCGGCTAACTTTCTTGATGTTGGTGGCGGCGCGACAAAAGAACGTGTCAGTGAAGCATTTAAGATTATTTTATCGGACAGTAATGTAAAAGGCATACTGGTTAATATCTTCGGCGGTATCGTTCGCTGTGATCTGATCGCCGAGGGCATCATCGGTGCGGTCGAAGAAGTGCATGTCGGCGTGCCCGTGGTCGTCCGCCTGGAAGGTAATAACGCAGAGCGTGGTAGTCAGTTGTTATCTGAGAGTGGCGTAAATATCATTGCGGCGAATGATCTGACCGATGCTGCAAATAAAATCGTAAAAGCAGTGAATGGTTAATAGTGAAAAAATTGTAGGAGCGGATTTTTCTCATTCCGCGATTTCTCTCAGGAAGCACACAACATAAATAAATAACATGAGCGTATTAGTAAACAAAGACACAAAAGTAATCTGCCAGGGTTTTACCGGCAAGCAGGGAACCTTCCATTCAGAACAGGCGATCGCCTATGGCACTAAAATGGTCGGCGGTGTAACACCGGGTAAAGGTGGCCAAACGCACCTCGATCTTCCAGTGTTTGATACGGTCAGGCAGGCAGTCGATGAGGCTGGCGCAAATGCAACAGTCATCTATGTGCCTGCGCCCTTCTGTAAAGACTCGATACTCGAAGCGATCGATGCAGGCATCGAACTGATCGTCTGCATTACCGAAGGTATTCCAACACTGGATATGCTGCAGGCAAAGATAGTTGCGGATAGTGCAGGCGCACGCATCATCGGGCCTAACTGTCCCGGCATTATCACGCCGGGAGAATGCAAGATAGGCATCATGCCCGGTGAGATACATCTGCCCGGTAAGGTCGGTGTGGTTTCACGATCAGGTACATTGACCTATGAAGCAGTTAAGCAGACAAGTGATCCAGGTTTCGGTCAGAGTACCTGCATCGGTATCGGCGGCGACCCGATACCCGGTACCAGTTTTATAGACTGTCTGCAGCTGTTCGAAAATGATCCGCAGACTGAAGCGATTCTGATGGTCGGTGAG
>DAOVJH010000139.1 GCA_030673345.1 Pseudomonadota bacterium | reverse complement strand
ATGGGGTTTGCCGGCCTCATAAAAATCTAATACTGAAAACTTAGGCCTGAATATATAAAACAGCATGTTTACCGTCATCATCACACTTACCATCATCGCCAGCGTCTTCGGTCTGATACTCGCGTATTCGGCCATTCGCTTTAAAGTTGAAGGTAACCCGATCGTTGACCAGATAGACGCACTACTACCACAGACACAATGCGGCCAATGCACATATCCGGGCTGCCGTCCTTATGCTGAAGCGATGGCAAAAGGTGAAGCAGATATCAACCAGTGTCCGCCCGGTGGTGAAGCGACGATCATCGCGCTGGCAGACCTGCTCGATGTCGAAATAAAACCACTAAGCGAAGAACACGGTGTCGTCAAAGACTTACCGACCATCGTTCGCATCGATGAACAGACCTGCATCGGCTGCACACTGTGCATCCAGGCATGTCCTGTCGACGCCATACTGGGTGCAGCCAAACTGATGCATACCGTGATCGAATCAGAGTGTACGGGATGCAACCTGTGTATACCGCCCTGTCCCGTCGACTGCATCCATATATTTGAAGTTGAACCAACCGTACGTAACTGGACAGCAGAATTACCCGATGCCGGCCCCTTTGCACCGCATACGATCTAAACGAACGAAATGAAACAGAGCAAAGCACTCACCGTAGAAAAGGAGCTGACCAAAATCGATGGCGGCCTGACGCTGGTCGCATATAAGCATCTATCTACAGGTGCTGCAGTCTCAAGCATGCAACAGAGCAAACAGTATATCGTTCCTCTGCAGCAGCATATCGGCGCCATCAGTCAGCCGCTGGTCAAAACGGGTGACAGAGTATTGAAGGGACAGATGCTGGCAAAACCCGGTGACCTGGTGAGCGCAGCTGTGCATGCACCCGTTTCCGGCTTAGTGACAGATATCAAAGCCCATGATATCCCCCACGCCTCGGGCTTATCAGACCTCTGTATATTTATCGAAAATGATTTTAAAGATGAATGGGTAGAGCGTCACCCCCTGGGAGATGACTACAACCAGACCAATTCATCCAGCATGCGCAAGATTGTCCGTGATGCAGGTATCGTCGGTCTAGGGGGCGCCACTTTCCCTTCCTCGGTCAAACAGACTGAGATGAACGTCAAAACCCTGATACTGAACGGCATAGAATGTGAACCATACATCACCTGTGATGACGTACTGATGCGTGAACACGCGAGAGAAGTGATCTCTGGTGCCGACATCATCGGCCACATTATCAAGGCAAGACAATGCATCATCGCTGTCGAAGACAACAAACCTGAAGCGATCAAAGCACTTCAATCAGTTATCGACGAAGACGGTACCGGTTTTTTCAAGATCCAGGCCGTACCCACCATTTACCCAAGCGGCGGCGAAAAGCAGCTGATACAGATCCTTACCGGGCAGGAAGTACCGAAAGGCCGTTACCCGGCAGAACTCGGCGTACTGTGCCATAACGTTGCTACCGCATACGCTATCCATCGTGCAGTACATCATGCAGAACCATTGATCTCCCGCATCGTCACCGTCACCGGCCATGGGGTTACGCAACCGCAAAACATCGAAGTACTGATCGGCACAGCGATGCACACCTGTATCGAGCATGCCGGCGGTTATACGGATGAAAGCGATGAGCTCATCATGGGCGGACCGATGATGGGTTTCTCACTTAACAGTGATGCATTACCCGTGGTCAAGGCCACCAACTGCCTGCTGGTAACCGCCAGAGAAGAAAACCCGCACAAACAGCATCACATGCCCTGCATCCGTTGCGGAAAATGTGTCGAGGTGTGCCCGGTACGGTTATTGCCACAACAGTTATACTGGTACGCCAGCAGCCAGAACGTTGATCGCCTCACCGAACATAACCTTTTTGACTGCATCGAATGCGGCTGCTGCGCGTATGTCTGCCCCAGCGAAATCCCGCTGGTACAGTATTATCGCCATGCGAAAACGACCATCTGGCAACAGGAGCGTGAACGAAAATCTTCTGACATATCACGTGAACGCCATGAAGCTCACCAGCAAAGGCTGGATAAGATAAAACGTGAACGAGAAGAAAAGTTACGCAAGAAACGCGAGCTGCTGAAAAAGAAAGCTGATGCACAGGCTGACGATAAAGGCAGCAGCAACAAGAGCAGTAAACAGGCAGCCATCGCTGAAGCGATAGCACGTGCTCAGGCTAAGAAAACCGAGAGAAATAAAAATAAAGAAACCGGCTAAATAAAAATGTTATTTAAACGCTCACCATCACCGCACATAAAACAAAACATCACTGTTCAGGACATGATGTACAAGGTGCTGTACGCCCTGGTTCCTGGCACACTCGCTTCGATTTACTTTTTTGGCTGGGGCGTTGTATTTAATTTGATGATCGCCATCAGCGTATGCCTTGCCGCTGAAGCCATCATCCTCAAACTGCGCCGGCGCGATGTTACTGATACATTGCTGGATGGCAGCGCCCTGCTCACCGCCTGTTTACTGGCGCTGGCATTACCTTCACTCGCACCCTGGTGGATTACAGTCATCGCATCGATATCAGCGATAGCTGTCGCAAAACATCTGTATGGCGGTTTAGGCTTCAATCCGTTTAACCCTGCCATGGTAGGGTATATCGTCGTCATGATCTCATTCCCACTGGAGATGACCCTGTGGTCAGCTCCGCTTGGTGTCGGTGACGGCTGGCCGGATTTCATGACCACCTTTAACTGGGTGTTCCTCGGCGTCTTACCTTATGGTGAAACCATCGACAGTATCTCCATGGCAACGCCGATCGATCTGATAAAAACCCAGCTCAATCAATTTCACGATGTCGCTGAGACACGCAGCAATGTCGAATACAGTCCATTATTTTCCACTATCAGCGGTACTGGCTGGCAATGGGTTAACATCCTGTTTCTCGGCGGCGGCATCTGGCTGGTCAAAAAAAATGTTGCCGACTGGCGCATCCCTACCGCCTTTCTGATCAGCCTGGTATTGATCTCCAATCTATTTTCTGTTGTTGACTACTCGACAAACAGTTCAGCAATGTTTCATGCATTCAGCGGTGGCACTATGTTATGTGCATTCTTTATCGCCACCGATCCAGTGACAGCCTCGACTACACCGAGGGGGCGCTGGATCTACGGTGCCAGCATCGGCGCACTTGTCTACACCATCCGAAGCTGGGGTGGATATCCTGACGGAATCGCTTTCGCCGTAGTACTGATGAATATAGCTGCACCGCTCATCGACTATTACACACAGCCTAAAGTGTATGGCGATCCCAATAGATAAACATGAACTTCTCTAGCCTACAGATAAAAAATATTTTCATCACTGCATTACTGCTAATGCTGTTTGCAGCATCGGGTGCTGCACTCGTGGGCCTGACATTCATACAGACAGAAGATGACATCAGACACAATGAAAAACTCACACTGCTACGAAAATTAAACAACATCATTCCGGCTGAGTCCTACGATAATGACCTGCTGGCCGATACCATAACCATCACGCCCGACTCATTGCTAGCCACGCGAGGAGAGACGCTCGCATATAGGGCCAGAAATAATGAGCAGAATGTTGCAGTCGTCTTTTCCAGTATCGCACCCAGTGGTTACAATGGCCCTATACACCTGTTGGTCGGTGTAAAGTCCGATGGAACACTCGCCGGTGTCCGCGTGGTAAAACATCGCGAGACCCCTGGCCTCGGCGACGTCGTAAGCATCACGCATTCTGACTGGATACTTGGCTTTGATGATAAGTCACTGAGCAACCCGAATGAAAAAGACTGGAAAGTTAAACGCGACGGCGGCATATTCGACCAGTTCACCGGCGCTACCATAACACCACGAGCCGTAGTGAAAGCCGTGCATAATGCCCTGATATACTTTGACCAGAATCAGGATACGCTGTTTAGCAAACAGACTGATAAGGCGGAACAACATGACAGATAACACTGAGACCAAAACAGACACACAGGAAACCTCTGCGCCGAGCACGACAGCCGCTGCCAACCAGGCATCAGTCCTCAGTAAAAACGGTCTGTGGACAAATAACGTCGCGCTCGTTCAGCTACTCGGACTGTGTCCGCTGCTCGCTGTCACTGGAACGGTCGTCAACGGGCTCGGGCTCGGCATCGCCACCCTGATAACTCTGGTCCTGTCTAACAGCATCGTTTCCCTGATACGCCCATGGCTAAAAACAGAGATCCGCATCCCGATATTCGTGCTCATCATCGCCTCTATCGTCACCACCATCGAATTAAGCATGAACGCCTGGTTCCATGAGCTGTACCTTGTCCTCGGTATCTTTATTCCGCTGATCGTGACCAACTGTTCCATCATCGCACGTGCCGAAGCTTTCGCCTCCAAAAATAACCTCAGGGACTCCGCACTTGACGGTTTCATGATGGGTCTGGGCTTCACCTGTGTGCTGGTCGTACTGGGCGGCATGCGAGAACTAATCGGTTTTGGCACACTGTTCGCAAATGCACAGCTCATGTTTGGCAGCATCGGTGAAACCATGACCATCACCTTCAGTGAGAACTACTCCGGCTTCCTGCTGGCCGTTTTACCGCCCGGTGCCTTTATCGGCCTCGGCCTGCTGGTCGCGATTAAAAACGTTATCGACAAACATCAGAGCGCTCAACAGACAATCGCTGTCCAGGATGTTGAGCCTGCTACAAGTTAAGCAGCACCTCGACCTTAGCGCATGAACAAAGATAAACGGTTTGAAATCTTTTCACGTCTGCAAAAAGATAATCCAGAACCGACCACCGAACTCAATTTCAATTCCACCTTTGAATTGTTAATCGCTGTTATCCTGTCAGCCCAGGCGACTGACAAAAGCGTCAACATCGCCACAACAAAACTCTATGCCGTAGCCAACACACCAGAAGCTATCTATAAACTGGGTGAGCCCGGTCTGAAAAAATTCGTTAAAACAATCGGCCTGTATAATACCAAAGCAAAAAATATCATCAAAACCTGCAAGATATTGATCGATGAGCACAACAGCATCGTTCCAGACGACCAGAAAAAACTGGAAGCCCTGCCCGGCGTTGGCAGAAAAACAGCAAACGTGGTACGCAACACAGCCTT
>DAOVJH010000397.1 GCA_030673345.1 Pseudomonadota bacterium | reverse complement strand
CCCGCACTGATAAAGACAAGTGGACGACTGAAGAACTGTTCGAAACCTCTATCGAACCGATGATTCAGCCAGTCAAACAAAAATTCGAATTCTAGAACATCTATGCTGGAACTTAGTGCGCGAGAATTAAAGGCGCATCTCAAAACATGCCAGCTTGACACAAGCAGGCAGCAGCCATTACTGCTGGACGTCCGTCAGCCCTGGGAATTCGATGTCTGTAAGATCGAAAACAGCGTATCATTGCCTATGTCTCAGATAACAGCGGAATTCAAAACACTTGATTTTGATCGTGAGACAGTGGTTATATGCCATCATGGTATTCGTAGCCGCCGTGTTGGACGCTACCTCGAAGAAGCCGGTTTTAGCAACATCATCAACTTATCCGGCGGCGTCGCACAGTGGGCCAAAACAGTCGATACAAAGATGGCCACTTATTAAAGTAAACAACTATTCGCCAAGGGAAAGTATGAAACGATTATCTAAAAATATTATTGCTCTATTTCTCTACTCGTTAACATCGACATCATCAGCACTTGATCTAAGCGAAACCATGGATCTTGCTCAGCAGTACGATACAACTTTTCAGGCAGCTTATGCCAACTACCTAGCCACCATCGAAGCATCTTCACAGAGCACATCGGCAATATTGCCACAGATTGGTTTCAACGCATTTTATCAACGCGGTGAAACCGAAACTGAAAAGTCTGGCGTCACCACCACATCAGATAACAATAGTGATGGTTATTCTCTAAACCTGAACCAGGTCATCTTTAATAAAGCCGTATTCGATAACCTCGACCAGGGTGACGCAATCGCCGCCAAAGCACTGGCAGATTTTGAATCCGCGAAGCAAGACACCATCGTACGTGTAGTCACCGCTTACTTTAATGTTTTAACAGCCATCGACACATTAGAAACGGCAAGTGCTGAGAAAAAAGCGATCGGCAAGCAACTCGAACAGAGCAAAGAACGTTTTAATGTCGGTCTATCCGCTATAACCGATGTCAAAGAACAACAGGCAAGTTACGACATATCCGTGGCTGATGAGATTATTGCCCTCAATAATCTCTCTAATAACCGCGAGGCATTACGCGTTATCATCAATGTCTACCCAGATGATCTGGAAATAGCCAGACCAGAAATTCCCCTGGCCATCCCGGAGCCAATGGACATAAATGCGTGGCAGGAAAAATCACTACAGACTAATTATTCTCTACTCGCCGCAAAATATGCCGTTGACGCGACACAGAGCGCATACGACGGCAGCAAAGGCGGACATTATCCAACACTGGGATTAAATGCCTCCTACGGCGTGGTTAACTCTGATGACCGAAACTTCTCTGGCATACCGATTCCTGCTAACGAAAACACTGACGCTAAAGTCATCCTGTCACTGGATATTCCTATCTACAGCGGTGGCCTCACCAGTTCAACGGTACGCCAGAAGCTATCTGAACTGAACCAGTCAAAAGCACTGCACGAACAGGAAAAAAGAAAAACTATCGCACTGGCACGCAGTGCCTACCTGAGCCTGGAAGCCGATATCGCACAGGTCAAAGCAAGAAAACAGGCCGTTATCTCGACACAGACATCGTTAGATGCGACGCTCGCGGGATATGATGCAGGCACCCGTACCAGCGTCGATGTATTATTATCGCAACGCCTGTTATACAGCAGTCAACGTGATTACTCTGCAGCACGTCACACCTACATCACAGACAGCCTGGAACTGAAACGTGTTGCCGGCACGCTAGCGATAAACGATGTCGATGAAATAAATAAATGGCTTATCCCCAGGCCGAAGAATGATACACAAACCAAACAGCAATAAATAATCAACCCGCCAATCTGCCTGTCTATAAGTTAGCAATCGATACTGGTGAACAAAACGACCGACAAATCATTACAGCTGAGTTCATACCTGGCACCTAAGTACTGGCCGACCTGGTTTGCCATTGGCCTGTTGCGCCTGACGACCTTATTACCCCTTCCTATGCTCCAGTCCATGGGTTCTGCTTTAGGCGTATTTATCTATCGTATAGTGCCAGCGCGAAGACGCGCCGCCCGCATTAATTTGAAACAGGCATACCCTGATCTCAGCGACAAAGAAATCGACGCTCTCAATAAAAAAGCATTCAGAAGCCTGGGCATCTCAGTTTTCGAAACGGGTGTTTCCTGGTTCACTAAAAGTGATGAACTACAGAAACTGTGCCATATCCAGGGCAAAGAGCATCTCGATAAGGCGATGGCCAAAAATAAAGGCGTACTTTT
>DAOVJH010000191.1 GCA_030673345.1 Pseudomonadota bacterium | reverse complement strand
CCCGCACTGATAAAGACAAGTGGACGACTGAAGAACTGTTCGAAACCTCTATCGAACCGATGATTCAGCCAGTCAAACAAAAATTCGAATTCTAGAACATCTATGCTGGAACTTAGTGCGCGAGAATTAAAGGCGCATCTCGAAACATGCCAGCTTGACACAGGCAGACAGCAGCCATTGCTGCTGGACGTCCGTCAGCCCTGGGAATTCGATGTCTGTAAGATAGAAAACAGCGTATCATTGCCTATGTCTCAGATAACAGCAGAATTCAAAACACTTGATTTTGATCGTGAGACAGTGGTTATATGCCACCATGGTATCCGCAGTCGTCGGGTCGGACGTTACCTGGAAGAAGCCGGTTTTAGCAACATTATCAATTTATCCGGCGGTGTCACACAGTGGGCCAAAACAGTCGATACAAAGATGGCCACTTATTAAAATAAAAAACTATTCGCCAAGGGAAAGTATGAAACGATTATCTAAAAACATTATTGCTCTATTTCTCTACTCGTTAACATCGACATCTTCAGCACTTGATCTAAGCGAAGCCATGGGTCTTGCCCAGCAGTACGATACAACTTTTCAGGCAGCTTACGCCAACTACCTTGCCACCATCGAAGCCTCTTCACAGAGCACATCGGCAATATTGCCACAGATTGGTTTCAACGCATTTTATCAACGTGGTGAAACCGAAATTGACAGGGCAGGCACGGTTGTAGACTCAGATAACAATAGTGATGGTTATTCTCTGAACCTGAACCAGGTCATCTTTAATAAAACCGTATTCGATAACCTCGACCAGGGTGACGCAATCGCCGCCAAAGCACTGGCAGATTTTGAATCCGCGAAGCAAGACACCATCATACGTGTAGTCACCGCTTACTTTAATGTCTTAACAGCCATCGACACATTAGAAACAGCAAGTGCTGAGAAAAAAGCGATCAGCAAACAGCTGGAACAGAGCAAAGAGCGTTTTAATGTCGGCCTGTCCGCTATAACCGATGTCAAAGAACAACAGGCAAGCTACGACATATCCGTGGCTGATGAGATCATCGCCATCAACAACTTATCGAATACCCGCGAAGCATTACGCGTTATCATCAATGTCTACCCGGATAATCTGGAAATAGCCAGACCAGAGATTCCCCTGGCCATCCCGGATCCAATGGACATCAATGCGTGGCAGGAAAAATCATTACAGACTAATTTTTCTCTGCTAGCTGCAAAATATTCCGTCGACGCGACACAGAGCGCATACGATGGCAGTAAAGGCGGTCATTATCCTACACTAGGCTTAAACGCTTCCTATGGTGTGGTTAACTCTGATGACCGAAATATCACCGATACATTTGTAAGCCCAGCCAGCGAAAATACCGATGCCAAAATCATCCTGTCACTGGATATTCCCATCTACAGCGGTGGCCTCACCAGTTCAACCGTGCGCCAGAAGTTATCTGAATTAAATCAGGCAAAAGCACTGCACGAACATGAAAAAAGAAAAACCATCGCATTGGCACGCAGCGCCTACCTGAGCCTGGAAGCAGACATCGCACAGGTAAAAGCAAGAAAACAGGCCGTTATCTCAACACAGACATCATTAGATGCGACGCTCGCAGGATATGATGCAGGCACCCGCACCAGCGTCGATGTATTATTATCACAGCGCCTGCTGTACAGCAGCCAGCGTGATTACTCTGCAGCACGTCACACCTACATCACAGACAGCCTGGAACTGAAACGCGTTACCGGCACACTAGCGATAAGCGATGTTGACGAAATAAATAAATGGCTTATCCCCAGGCCGAAGAATGATACACAGACCAAACAGCAATAAAAAATCAACCAGCCAATCTGCCTGTCTATAAGTTAGCAATCGATACTGGTGAACAAAACGACCGACAAATCATTACAGCTAAGCTCATACCTGGCGCCTAAGTACTGGCCGACCTGGTTTGCCATTGGCCTGTTGCGCCTGACGACCTTATTACCCCTTTCTATCCTCCAGTCCATGGGTTCTGCTTTAGGCATATTTATCTATCGTATAGTGCCAGCACGAAGACGCGCCGCCCGCATTAATTTGAAACAGGCATATCCTGATTTCAGCGACAAAAAAATCGACGATCTCAATAAAAAAGCATTCAGAAGCCTGGGCATCTCCGTTTTTGAAACGGGTGTTTCCTGGTTCACTAAAAGTGATGAACTACGGAAACTGTGCCACATCGAAGGCAAAGAGCATCTCGATAAGGCGATGGCCAAAAATAAAGGCGTACTTTTATTAACCGGCCACTTCACCACGCTGGATATGGGCGGCCATCTGATCGGTACCTATGTTGATAAATACAACGCCGTATTCAAAAGAGCACACAGCCCTCTATTCAATGCACTGATGGTGCGCTACCGGTCAAAGATGGGGGATGAATTGATCGAAACCAAAAATGTGCGCGCCATCATTCGCGGATTAAAAAAAGGCCACGCCACATGGTTCGGCCCTGACCAGGACTTCGGCGATCAGGACCTTGTCTTTACGCCGTTCCTTGGCGGTATTGCCTCAACACTTACTGCAACAGCTAAAATAGCCAAGATGACGGGCGCGGCCGTGGTACCGTTTTATCCTGTTCGTCTGGAGAAAGGCAAAGGATACAAACTCATCATACTACCTGCGCTTGATAACTTCCCTTCTGGTGACATCGAAACTGATAGTGCGCGTGTAAATAAAACGATCGAAGACATGGTTTACGACTGCCCAGAACAGTATCTGTGGTCACATAAACGCTTTAAAACACAAGCCGACCGTAAAACCAATATATATGCCTGAACCATTTATGTTTCTTTATCGCATTTTAATTTTCATATTCAGCCCGATCATCCTGGGCCATATAATCTGGAAGTCTGTAAGCAACAAGCAGAGCCGATACTTCTGGCAGCGCCTTGGCTTCAAATATTCAAAACTGCCTAAAAATTGCTTATGGTTTCACTGCGCATCTGTTGGCGAGGTCAATACTTTGCTGCCGCTTTTGAAAAACCTGCATTCGAAAAATAATACCTTAAATTTCGTCATCACAACGAATACCATCACCGGGGGTAACATCGTTGAGCAACAGAAACTTGACTACCTGTTTCACAGTTACCTGCCTTTTGACTGGTGCTTTAGTGTTACTTCTTTTCTCAGCACGGTAAAACCAGTTTCACTCTATGTTCTAGAAACCGAGATATGGCCGAACCTGTTTAGTTTATGCGACGACAAAGACATAGCCGTACACATAATAAATGCGCGTTTATCCAGCAAAACAACCACTGCAAAACCCTGGGTTAAATCCCTGCTCAAAACAGCGCTGTCGAAAGTGAACGCTATTTCTGCCCGCTCAGAACAAGACGCCCTTGCCTATGCGTTACTCGGTGCCGATAAAAACATCATCTCAACGCTCGGCAATTTGAAATTCACCACCGCACTGAACAAACATCCATCGGCTGAAGAGGATAACTTTTCGACAACCCGTGAATACGTACTGGTCGTATCGACCCATGATGATGAAGAACAACAAATCTATGATATCTGGAAAAATCTGGATCGTGATGAACTGCTGATAATAGCACCAAGGCACCCTGAGCGTGGATCATCCATCGCCAAAAAACTTGATTGCAAAAACATCGCCATAAGAAGCAGAGGTCAATCGATAACAGATGAAACGGAGATATTTTTACTCGACACGGTCGGTGAACTAAAAAGATATTTCGCGAATGCGATGCTCGTCATAATGGGCGGTTCGTTCACTCCCGTTGGCGGGCATAACATCCTGGAACCCGCCAGTTTTAATAGCGCGATCATCACCGGGCCTTATATGGAAAATTTTAAACAGGAACTAACACTGATGCTTGAGAAAGAAGCCATCATACAGGTTTCTTCCACAGGGGAATTGGAGGAACAATTAAACAACCTACTGAACGACAAAAAGTATCGAGAAGTTTTGCAAACGAACACGACGAAATTAACGCATAATGTTGAAGAGATTCTGAATAACTATACAGATATGATACTAACGAAGTCGGTCAGAGCATAATACTGAACAGCCTTATTCTGCGACATCCTCATCATACCCCAGCAACAAAGCAGACCAGTCGTCTTCATCAAAGTTAACACCATCTGTATTATTTTTAAACTTTAACAATGATCGCTTCAAACGTGAAAGATTCACCATCTTCCATGAACTCGAACCCATCCGGATATAACTGTTATCAAAATCGATCAGAAAAACCTCAT
>DAOVJH010000443.1 GCA_030673345.1 Pseudomonadota bacterium | reverse complement strand
TTATACCAGCGCCTGAACTGTTGCAGATCAACCTTGCTCGCGTCTTCCATCGCACCGACGAATTCTTCGGTGGTGACTGCCTGGCCATCATAGCGCTCAAAGTACAGGTCCATGCCCTGACGAAATTTTTCTTTTCCTAACAGGGTGTGGATCATGCGGATGACTTCAGCGCCCTTGTTGTACACGGTAACCGTGTAAAAATTATTTATCTCCTGGTAAGAGTCCGGCTGAATCGGATGCGACATCGGGCCAGCGTCTTCAGCAAACTGCGAAGTACGCAATACGTTCACATCATCGATGCGTTTAGGCGCTGCAGCATTCATATCCGCAGTAAATTGCTGATCTCTGAAAACAGTAAGACCTTCTTTAAGCGTCAACTGAAACCAGTCACGGCAGGTAACGCGGTTACCACTCCAGTTATGAAAATATTCATGGCCGATAACCGCTTCTATTCCGATAAAATCGGTATCGGTCGCGGTATCCTGTTTGGCCAGAACATATTTTGAATTAAAAACATTTAAGCCTTTATTCTCCATCGCGCCCATATTGAAATCATCGACTGCCACGATGTTATAAACATCCAGGTCATACTCACGGCCGAATGTATCTTCGTCCCATCGCATTGATTTTTTCAGTGACGCCATCGCGTGGTCACATTGATCAATATTGTGATGCTGAACATAGATGCGACAGGATACTTCGCGCCCGCTCATCGTTGTAAAGTGATCTTCTATAAAGGCAAGATCACCCGCTACCAGTGCAAAGAGATAGCTGGGTTTTTTAAACGGGTCACGCCATTTGGCCCAATGGCGGCCATCATCCAGTTCACCTGAATCTTCAGGATTTCCGTTCGAAAGTAATACCGGGTATTTTTCTCTATCCGCAATAATGGTGGTGGTGAACAGCGCCATCACATCCGGTCGGTCCAGGAAATAGGTAATCTTTCGAAAACCCTCCGCTTCACATTGTGTGCAGTAATTACCGCTGGACTTATACAGGCCCTCGAGTGAAAAATTTTCCTGTGGTTTTATAAAAGTTTCTATCTCAAGTGAAAAAGAGTCAGCCACGTCCGCTATCGTTAACGTCGTATCCGTCACTTCATACGCGCAGTTATCGAGCAGAACGTTATCTATTTTTACCTCGCCTAACTCGAGACATTCACCCATCAGAACCAGCGGGGCTGATTTATCTGAGGTATTATTTTTTAGCTGAAGGACTGAAACAACACGTGTCTGTTCATCGTGAAGTTCAAATGTGAGCTCAACATGATCGATTAAAAAATCAGGTTTTTCATACTCTTTTAAATAAATGGTTTTTGACTGCTGGTCGAGGTCTTTCATTGAAGTGTGTAACGTAGAATAGAAAGCCAGAAGAATACCATAAAAAAAAGGCTGTTCACCAAATGAACCGCCTTAAAATCAAACCGCTAAAGGGTTTTTGAAATCCAGCCAGGTAAAAGCATCATCGACATCTCGAAACAGGCGCGTATTGATATGCGAGCTTTTTGATAAGGTCTTATATAACTTTGCTATCCAGTAGTATTTCAGGTCAGGCACGACAAGCGCAAGATTGGAACTGCGGCTATTACGTCCAACAGTTGCACGTAAATGTGATATGCGATGAACATCATTTACCTGAATGTCCACCTTTTCCAGTCCATCTGAATAGATGAGCTGAGAATAATCAGCTTCGATATTACTGCCGTGGTTACTGACCAGCCAGTAAAAATACTCTTCGATCTCAGGCATAGTAACAACGCTGCCAAAACAGGCTACAACTAAACTCCCTGATTCATAAATGGATTTTGTAATCATAGCGGCATATCCTTATAAAAATAACAGTGCCAGAAAAAAGGATACCACCAATAAAAACACATGACATTATAAATTTGGTCGGGATAGCAGGATTT
>DAOVJH010000348.1 GCA_030673345.1 Pseudomonadota bacterium | reverse complement strand
GAGTATGCGCGCAAACAATACCGGTGCTGCTTTAGCGATGTATCAGGCGGTTGGTGACAGCCCGGGTACAAATAATTTGTGTTCTGCTGGTACAACGTGCTCAGACGTGCAGTTAGCGCAGGATGATGTGTACTGGTGGCAGCAGAACTTGACGGCCGGTATGCCCGGTGCGGCTACGGCTGGTGCGGTAAAAACAAGCATCTCGTTGATACCTGCCGTTGCGCCTTCGAAGATGGCATCGGTAACAATCAATGTTAGCTGGCAAGAACGTGATAAAGATAAAAAAGGCGGTGTTGCCAGAACCTACTCGACCACTTCAGGTATCTGTACGGGGATCCCATGTTAAAGGTGAAGGTTAATGTGATGATGAACAAAAGAAAACAGTCTTATGGCTTCTCGCTGGTCGAACTGATGGTGGCAATGGTCGTTGGCCTGATCGTCATCACCGGTGCTTTCTCATTGCATACAGGCTCGCGTAAGACGCAGAAAGTAAACGAGATGCAGATGGATATGGTGGCGGATGCACGTTTTGCTATCGAGATGATCTCCTATGATCTTCGCCATTCCGGTATGTGGGGCGGTACTAATAAGGCAAACCTGATCGACTGTAAATCAACCAATGGTACTCCCTGTGTTCAAACAGCAACCAACGATGTGCCGCCGACAGCCATGGTCAATGATTGTCAGGTTGGCTGGTATTATGATCTATCACAGCCGGTATTCGCGACGAATGATTTAAATCCTTATCCAACAACCTGTATCCCTACTACCGAAGCTTATAAGAAGGATACGGATGTAATCGAGATCCGTTATGCCGATTCGAATACCGCGCCTAAATTACTGCCAAACCAGGCTTATATAAGGAGTAACTTCGTCAACGGCCGGATATTTATCGGCCCGCCACAGCCGTTACTGGATTCATACGATGACTCGGATGTTACGCAGAACCATGAGCTGCATGCTTATGTCTATTATGTCAGTGATTTTACGGATGACCCTAAAGATGGTATCCCGTCATTGCGCCGTTTATCACTGATCAATGCGCCTTCATTACAGACGCAGACACTGATCTCGGGTGTGGACGATCTACAGATCATGTTTGGTGTTGATCTGGACAAAGATCAGAAGGTCGACCGTTATGATCATCCCAATAATATAACCACCGATGGCAACTGGGACAACGTTTATGCCGCCAAGATCTGGCTGATGATGCGCTCGGATAAAAAACAGAAAGGCATCAATACCGCAAAAGATTTTTCCATGGCAGGAACATTGCCGGCAAAGACATACGGCGGTCAGGATGATTACCGGTACTTCATGGTAACCAGTGTGGTCAATTTAAGAAATCTGGTAAAGCTCTAATACTAGTAAGTGAAAATTATGAATCGAATATTACGACAACATAAGAGTCATCCAAAAAATCAGCAGCAGGGTTTCGTGCTGGTCCTGGCACTGGTGCTGCTGGCCGTGATGACGCTGATCGGTGTTTCATCCATGGACAGTGCCAACATGGAGATGAAGGCAACGGCAAATGCGCATCAGCACCATGTGGCATTTAATGCGGTGCAATCGGTGCTTGAGTATGCGCTGTCTTCAGATCCTGTTGCGACAGCCAAGATAAGTTATCAGTACACAGGCAAAACACCCCAGTTATTAGACCATACGGTAGCCAATGCGTCTTCGCTGCAAGCCGCTGTTCTGCATGTGGGATGCACGGTCGGTGTAGGCAGCAGCCTGGAAGAAGGTAAGAGTTTCAGTTACAACTTTTATAACATCAATGGTACTGGTGCTAACAAGACTAAGACAGCAAGCTCTTTTCAGACGCAGGGCGTGCGTTACCCGGCGGCGGCCTGTCCTAAAAAATAAATAGTTGTGATATGAGATAGAGGAATATGTGATGAAAATCAAAAAGACAAATTTAAACCGTTTAGTACTGTCCTTTATTTTTATGTTCAGTTTTAACGTTTCGGCTGAAGTCGATCCTTTTAAGGTAATCGAAACCATGTCATCAAAGATCAGGCTGTCAAAAGACGGCACCGGTATCGTCAAAGACGTCCATTGTTATGGCTGTGACTTTAATATGCTAAAGATCACAACCGCGTCGAAAGCGAGTAAAGGCGACGATGATGTGAGCATCTTTGAAGTAAGAGGCCTTAAAGATGTGATGCTGATGGTGTCCTTTGATCCGAACACGAGAGAAGTACAATATATACGCTGGTAATTAAATTTAGGAAAATTGGTTATCCAAAAAAACAGGCTAATACAGATATACAGCCAGGAAGAATTATAGGTAGGTTCGTCATGAAAAAAATACATCAGATAAAAGCCGTTTTTGCAGGGCTGTTGCTTAGCAGTGCTTTTGTTCCTGTGGCAACTGCCGAAGATATCGAGATCTATACCTCGTTAGGTGCGGCTGGCACCAGTTCGAACCCAAACATCTTGTTTATCGTTGATACCTCCGGCAGTATGAGCGCCGAAACACTGGTGAAAGATGCATACGTTGATAAAAATGCTTACCTCGGTAATTGTGAGACCACCGGTGTTTATTTTGTTGATAATGGCAAGCTGCCGGACTGTGCGACCAATACTAATTGGTTTGATCGCACAGCACTGGTCTGTGATCATTCCGTTGCGGGTTATCTGGCGGATGTTTACGATATCAATGGTGACTTTGT
>DAOVJH010000142.1 GCA_030673345.1 Pseudomonadota bacterium | reverse complement strand
TGATTCCGTAGGAATCGTCGAAACTCAAATAGCCCAATTTTCTGAAGCGCTGACCCTGGAATGCGGTAAAACGCTGACCGAGTACGATATCGCCTACGAAACTTATGGTGAATTGAATGCCGATGCCAGTAATGCGATATTGATCTGTCATGCGCTGTCGGGTGATCAGCATGCTGCCGGTTATAACAGCATGGATGACAAAAAAGCGGGCTGGTGGGATAGTGCGATCGGGCCAGGTAAAGCGATTGACACCAACCAGTTCTTTGTCGTCTGTGTCAATAACCTGGGTGGTTGTAAAGGTTCATCAGGGCCCAATACGATCAATCCAGAAACCGGTAAATACTGGGGCCCGGACTTTCCGATCGTCACGGTGAAGGACTGGACGCTCTGTCAGTACCGGTTCATGTTGTCACTCGATATCAGGCATTGGTGTGCTGTCATCGGCGGCAGTCTGGGTGGTATGCAGGTTTTGCAATGGACAATCGATTACCCGGATCTGGTCAGACATGCCATCGTTATCGCGGCGGCACCAAAACTGTCGGCTCAAAATATTGCTTTCAACGAGGTGGCGCGGCAGTCGATCATGTCTGATCCGGATTTCTGCGAAGGCCATTACCTGGAAAAAAACACCGTGCCGCGCCGCGGTCTGATGTTGGCAAGGATGTTAGGTCATATCACTTATCTGTCGGATGATGCCATGCGCGACAAGTTTGGCCGAGAGCTGCGTGAAGGTAAACTCAACTTTGGTTTTGATGTGGATTTTCAGGTGGAGAGTTATCTGCGTTACCAGGGACGTTCATTCGTTGATCGCTTTGATGCCAACACGTATCTGTTGATGACAAAAACACTGGATTATTTTGATCCCGCCAGCGAGTACGGTGATGACCTGGCATTGGCCTTGAAGAAGACAGACGCCCGTTTCCTGGTTATCTCATTCACTTCTGACTGGCGTTTTGCACCCGAGCGTTCGCAGGAAATCGTTAAATCATTGTTGCAGGCTGAAAAACAGCTCAGTTATATCGAGATCGATGCCAATCAGGGGCATGACGCTTTTCTTATCCCGATTCCGCATTACATGAATGTATTCTCCTCACATATGAAGATCATTGCGGGTGAGCTGTCATGAGTGAAACCAAAGGCAGTTCGACCGTGAACAAAAACGAAAACTTGCGTGCTGATCTGGCCATCATCGCCGACTGGATCAAAGCAGAAAGCAAAGTGCTGGACCTGGGTTGTGGTGATGGCACCCTGCTGGCGTACCTGCGTGATCAGCGCAGTGTGCTTGGTTATGGCCTCGAGATCAGTCCGTTTAATGTTGAGGACTGTGTCGATAAAGACGTCAATGTCATCCAGGCGGATCTTAATGATGGCCTAAAAGCCTATTTTACCGATAACAGTTTTGATTGTGTCATCATGAGCCAGACCTTGCAGGCAACGGAAAAACCGGATGAATTGATCGAGGAAATGCTTCGCGTCGGACGCGAGGGCATCGTTACATTTCCAAACATGGCGCATTGGAGAGCACGTCTGCAGCTGGGACTGAAGGGCGTTATGCCGGTGACAAAAAATCTGCCGAACCAATGGTTCAATACACCGAATGTGCACCTGTGCACACTGAATGATTTTGAAGTGCTGTGTAAAAAACACGATATCGAAATATTGCAGCGTACGGTCGTTGACCATAGCCATCGTAAGGGCAGCTGGCTGATGAAGCAGTTACCGAACCTGCTGGGTGAGATTGCGATCTACCGTTTCAGCAAAAATCGTTAATCTGATTGACCACCGGTCGGGTCGTCCGTTCCTGACCAAAAAGCCCATCTTATAGGCAAGATGGGTGAAATTTAGTTAAAAAATGAGACATTTCTAAGAAATTCATACAATTACTCAGCATCAGGGGCGATAGGCTGCTAGAATTTGGGATACATATGCGTTTTAAGAAAATGTCTCGAAAAAATGTCTAACACACTGATTACACAACTAAACAATCCGCTCGTGTTGCAGCAATTGAACCAGCGGCTGGCAGCGGTAGCGAGCTTGCTGCTAATCGTTGCCTGTGCCTGGGTGCTGGTAGAGGTTACCTGGCTGTTTTTTCCGCAAGGTGAGGATTCGTCATTACCTGCTCAGAAAAAGACACAGCCACTCATCAAAAAACAGAATCTACAGAATAATTTTAAAAAACTGACATCGGCCAATATTTTTGGGGTCAGTGATAAGTCTGCTACTCAGGTGCAGCAAAAGGCGCCTGAGACCCGGTTGAATCTCGTTTTAAAAGGTGTGCTGGCGGCAACACCGATGAGCAGGGCCAGCGCCATAATCGCTCAGGGTAAAAGTGGAAAAGAAGATATTTATGGTGTCGGCGACAAGATGCCGGGTGGCGTCACTATCAAAGAGATCCATCCAGAATATGTGATGCTTCAGCGCAGTGGCCGGCTGGAGACATTAAAACTGCAGAAAGTCAGCGGTATAGGGAACCTGAAGACATCGAGCAGGCCTTATATGAATACCGGTAATATGTATTCGAAAGGCTCACCCGCAGCTGCATTAAAGCAGATAAGAGGGAATATTTTAAAAAATCCAACGTCTTTTGGTGAATATGCTCTGCCTGTTGTTGTCAAAGAGAATGGTAAACAGATCGGTTACCGTTTGCAGCCTCAGCAGAAGGGACAGTTATTGTCTGAGTTAGGTATTCAGGCAAACGATGTTATTACAAGGATCAATGGCGTAGAGCTGAATAAGCCACAAAATGGTATCAGTGCTCTGCGAAAATTAAGTACAGCTAAAAATTTGAATATAGTGGTTAAACGCAATGGCGCAGAAGTTCCACTTAACATTTCGCTGCAATAAGTTATATCAGGAATTTATATGGCCATCGTTCAACTATTATTACAGCATCTGAAATGCCGCGTACGGACCAGGGGACAGGCGCTGCTGTTGTCCGTATTTTTATCGCTGAGTGTTTCAACACAGGCTGTCGCCGATGAGATTACACTGAACCTTAAGGATGCAGACATCCGTGCGCTGATCAGCACAGTATCTAAATTTACCGGAAAAAACTTTATTATCGACCCGCGGGTGAAAGCCAAAGTCACGGTCATCTCGGCAAATACTTTAACATCGGAAGCGGTGTACGAAGTTTTTCTCTCTGTGCTGCAGGTGCATGGTTATGCTGCGGTACCCACAGGTTCTGTCATAAAAATTGTGCCAGCAGTTAATGCCAAGCAGGGGCCGCTGCCGCTGTCCACTAACAAAGACCGCTTCGCAGATGATGAACTGGTCACTAAGATCATCCGACTGGACCACGTGCCGGCGTCTCAACTGGTTCCTATCCTGAGGCCCCTGGTTCCTCAGCAGGGACATCTGGCGGCATATAATCCGACCAACACATTAATCATCACGGACCATGCTGGAAATATTAAGCGTCTGATGAAGATTATCTCTGGCGTTGATCGGCCTGATAGTGATGAACTGGAAATTATTCCGCTGAAGCATGCGTCATCCTCCGAGCTGGTGCGTATATTAAATTCGTTGAATGCCGGTGGTGTTGGTAAAGATGCATCGAAAAAAATAAAGCTGGCTGCGGATGACCGTACTAACAGTATCCTGATAACCGGTGACCGTTCTTCGCGTCTGAAGATCCGTACCACTATCACGTATCTTGATACTCCGTTAGAAGATGGTAGTGGTAATACACACGTTATCTATCTTAAGTATGCCAAGGCAGAGAACCTGGTGAAGATTCTGACCGGGTTAAAAGATCAGGGCAAGAAGACCGGCGCGGTGAAAGCGAAAGCGTCACCAAGAGCAGCGACTAGCAGTGTCATCAGTCAGAATGCGATTATCCAGGCGGATGAAGAAACCAATGCATTGATCATTACCGCTGATCCTAATACGGTGAAAAATTTAAAAGCGGTGGTTCGTCAGTTAGATATCCGCCGTGCACAGGTGCTTATCGAAGCCATTATCGCAGAGATCACCACTAATAATAATAAAGAGTTAGGCGTCGGATTTGCAGTCGATGGTACGCAGAAGAGTGATGGCGCACTGCCGGCTGGCGTGAGTAATTTTGCCGGTGTTGGTGAACTGCTGTTATCCGCAGCCACCGGTACAGCGCCGACATCGCTGCCCTCAGGCCTTTCATTTGGTGTCGGTGGTGAAAACAGTTCCGGGGTAAGGTACGGTGCTTTATTACGTGCGCTGCAAACGGATACGAATACCAATATCTTGTCCACGCCGAATGTTGTCACACTGGATAATGAAGAGGCAGAATTGATCGTAGGACAGAACCTGCCGTTCGTCACTGGCAGTTTTACTGGAACTGGCAGCACCAATCCAAGCAATCCGTTCCAGACCATCGAACGCCAGGATGTTGGCCTGACATTAAAAGTAACGCCGCAGATCAACGAAGGTGACACCGTTAAACTGGAGCTTGAACAGGAGACGTCAAGCGTCATCCCAGGTACTATCGAGCAGGGTATCGCTACCCGTAAACGTTCGATCAAGACCAGTGTTCTGGTCGATGATGGCGGTATATTGATACTGGGCGGGTTGATGCAGGAAGAGGTTTCAGATACTGAGAGCAAGGTACCATTACTCGGTGATATTCCGTTAATAGGATTTTTGTTCCGTACACAAAGCACCACAAAAACAAAAGCAAACCTGATGGTCTTCCTGCGGCCGACTATCCTGCGTGACCATAGAGATGCTGCTTTTGTCACCAATGAAAAATATAACCGCCTACGCGGCATAGAAAGCGGTGCCTATAATGAAGAGGATGGCAGTTTTGGCCTGCTGGATGGCGCTGCGCCTAGATTACCACCGATAGAAGAGATCGATCGTTCGAAACAGACTACCGAAAAATCTCAGGTGAATCTCGAACCAGCAGATGATGACGACTGGGATGATGAAGATGACGGCTTCATCTAGCGCCAGTGAAACGGTGGATGTAGGTGCCGAAAAACTGCCGGATGTTGACCAACTGCATGATGTGTTTGAGCAGGAAGTACCGTTAACAGCCCTGATTCTGCCTTACG
>DAOVJH010000123.1 GCA_030673345.1 Pseudomonadota bacterium | reverse complement strand
GGAGCGGTTGCCGGCGAATTGTTCGACCGGGATGCGGCAGGCGACGCAGGCCTGGCAATCCTGACAGTGAGGGCGATAACAATAGGTTCCGCTACGGCGAAAGCCGTGCTGAATCAACTGGTTGTAGATGTGCATGTTGAGCTTTAGTTCGGGGTCGGGCACCAGGTTGCGACTAATCCTGTCATCAAAATAACTGCAGGGTGATTCGGTCGTGATGTAGAGCTGTAGGTGGCGCGTGTTCATAAGACAAGTTTAGTCGGTAAAGGCAGTGCTCGCCTACAATAATCGCGGAACAAGATTCCGCTCCTACAGGTATAGAGCCGCTCGTAGGAGCGGAATCTTGTTCCGCGATATCTCCGTTCAGGTATCCGCCGGATGTTCTTTAATAATGCGCAGTCTGAGCAGAAAATGGTACAATCGCCTGCTATTTTTTACCCAATATTTCAAGTTTATGGCCATGAATCGCGAACAACGTATCAAGCATCTTCATGAAGCGCTCAAACAGCGCATCTTAATCCTGGATGGTGCTACCGGCACCATGATCCAGCGCCATAAACTGGATGAAGCCGCTTATCGTGGTGAGCGTTTTGCCGACTATCCTTCGGACCTTAAAGGCAATAACGACCTGCTGGTACTTACTCAGCCAGAGATTATCCACGGTATCCATGAACAATATCTGGATGCTGGCGCTGATATCATCGAAACCAACACGTTCAATGCTACCCGTGTTTCCATGGCTGACTATGATATGGAAGATCTCAGTTATGAGATCAATGTGGCGGCGACTTCGCTGGCCAGAAAGGCTGCAGACAGTTTCAGCACTGATGATAAACCGCGTTATGTTGCCGGTGTTTTAGGGCCGACTAACCGTACCTGTTCGATTTCACCGGATGTGAATGACCCGGCTTTTCGTAACATTAAATTTACTGAGCTGGCAGACGCCTATGCGGAATCAACCCGTGCTTTGATCGAAGGCGGCGCAGACATCATATTGATCGAGACCATCTTTGATACCTTGAATGCCAAGGCCGCCATCTTTGCGGTGAAACAGGTATTTGCTGAAGATGGTATCGAACTGCCTATCATGATCTCCGGTACCATTACTGATCAGTCAGGCCGTACCCTGACGGGCCAGTTAACCGAAGCTTTTTATAATTCATTGCGTCACGCTGAACCGATCTCTATCGGTTTGAACTGTGCGCTAGGGCCAGAAGATCTGCGTCAGTATGTGGAGGAGATATCACGTATCTCTGAAGTTTATGTTTCAGCACATCCTAATGCCGGGCTGCCGAATGAGATGGGGGGGTATGACCTTGGGCCGGATGATATGGCAGAGGCTATCGGTGAATGGGCCAATAGCGGTTTTTTAAATATTGTTGGTGGCTGTTGTGGTACTTCGCCGGATCATATCCGTGCATTTGCCGATATCGTTGCCGATACCAAACCACGTGTTATTCCAGATATCCCGGTGGAATGCCGCCTGTCTGGATTAGAGCCATTTAACATCGGTAAAGATTCGTTGTTCGTCAATGTCGGCGAGCGCAATAATGTAACTGGTTCTGCCTTGTTCAAACGTCTTATTTTAGAAGATAAATATGAAGAAGCTTTGAGTGTCGCCGCGCAGCAGGTAGAGAACGGTGCCCAGGTAATCGATATCAACATGGATGAAGGCATGCTGGAATCGAAAGAGGCGATGGTTAAATTTTTAAATCTGATCGCCTCTGAACCTGATATTTCCCGTGTGCCGGTGATGATCGACTCATCCAAATGGGACATCATTGAGGCCGGTCTGCAGTGTGTGCAGGGAAAATCCATCGTCAATTCAATTTCGTTAAAAGAAGGTGAAGAGAATTTTATTAAATATGCCAGACTGGTCAGACAGTATGGCGCTGCCGTTATCGTGATGGCATTTGATGAAGATGGTCAGGCGGATACCTATGAGCGTAAAGTTGAAATCTGTACCCGTTCATACAAAGTGCTGACTGAAGTCATCGGTTTTCCACCGGAAGACATTATCTTTGACCCGAATATCTTCGCGGTTGCTACCGGCATCGACGAGCATAATAACTATGCTGTCGATTTCATAGAAGCCACCCGTACCATCAAACAAACCCTGCCGCATGCAATGATTTCCGGCGGTGTGTCTAACGTGTCGTTTTCATTTCGTGGCAACAACCCGGTGCGTGAAGCGATTCATTCAGTATTTTTGTATCACGCGATCAAGGCGGGTATGGATATGGGCATCGTTAACGCCGGTCAGCTGGCAGTGTATGACGACCTGCCCGAAGAATTGCGTGAAGCCGTTGAAGACGTTATTCAGAATAAGAATGATCAGGCGACTGACCGTTTGCTCGATATCGCTCCGCAGTTCATGGGTGATGGCAGCGTAAAAGAAAATAAGCAGGACCTGGCATGGCGTGAAAAACCGGTCAATGAGCGGTTGGCGCATGCACTGGTAAAAGGCATCACCGACTTTATCGAAGAAGATACCGAAGAGGCAAGACAACAGGCTGAGCTTACCTTACATGTGATCGAAGGACCCCTGATGGACGGCATGAATACCGTCGGTGACCTGTTCGGTGAAGGTAAAATGTTTTTACCGCAGGTCGTGAAATCAGCGCGTGTGATGAAAAAAGCCGTGGCGTATCTAATGCCTTACCTCGAAGCGGAAAAAGAAGGTGAGCTGCATACCAACGGTAAAATTTTGATGGCCACGGTAAAAGGTGACGTGCATGACATTGGCAAAAATATTGTTGGCGTAGTGCTGCAGTGTAATAACTATGAAGTGATCGATATAGGCGTTATGGTGCCAGCGGAAACGATTCTGGCCGAAGCGAAAAAACACCATGTTGATATTATTGGTTTATCGGGTCTGATCACACCCTCACTGGATGAGATGGTACACATGGCATCCGAAATGCAGCGTCTGGAAATGAATATCCCATTGATGATTGGCGGTGCCACCACCTCACGCATCCATACCGCGGTAAAAATTGATCCAAAATACGACAATGCCGTGGTCTACGTGGCTGATGCGTCACGTGCAGTCGGTGTTGCTGGTGACCTGCTAAGCAACGAGCGTAAAAAAGTTTTTGCAAAAAATTTAAAAGATGAATATCAAACCATGCGTGAAGAACGCAGCAAACGTACCGCAAGTAGAAAAACATTCACTCTGCAACAGGCGCGCGACAATGCATATAAGGGTGACTGGGAAAATTATACGCCTCCAAAACCCACATTTTTAGGCATTAAGGTATTTGAAGATTATTCACTGGAAGAGTTAACTCGTTATATAGACTGGACACCGTTTTTCCATGCCTGGGAACTGGCAGGCAAGTATCCAAAAATCTTAGATGATAAAATTATCGGTGAAGAAGCGACGCGTTTGTTTGAAGACGCGCAGGCCTTGTTAAAACAGATCGTCGATGAAAAATGGTTGCATGCGCGAGCAGTGATCGGTTTTTTTCCAGCGAACAGTGTGGGCGATGATATTGAGCTTTATAGTGATGATGAGCGTGCAGAAGTTAAAACGGTGCTGCATCACCTGCGCCAGCAATTGGCGAAACCATCAGACAGGCCTAATAGCTGTATTTCAGATTTTGTTGCGCCAAAAGAGTCGGGTAAAAAAGACTATGTTGGCGCATTTGCAGTAACGGCAGGTATCGGCATTGATGAACATGTGAAACGTTTTGAAGCCGACCACGATGATTACAATAGTATTTTGTTAAAAGCACTGGCAGATCGATTAGCAGAAGCTTTTGCTGAGTGTATGCATCATCGTGTGCGTAAAGAATTCTGGGCTTATGCGGCTGATGAAGCGCTTAGTGATGATGATCTGATTAAAGAGGCTTATCAGGGTATCCGTCCTGCACCGGGTTACCCTGCCTGTCCTGATCACACTGAAAAAGCCACGCTCTGGTCGTTGATCGAACCGGATAAAAATGCCGGGATAACGATTACCGAAAGTTTTGCCATGCTGCCGACCGCGGCTGTTTCAGGTTTCTACTTTTCGCACCCGGATGCAAAATATTTTGGTACCGGCAAGATCCATAAAGACCAGGTGGATGATTACGCCAGACGAAAAGGTGATGATATTGCAGTGGTTGAACGCTGGTTAGCGCCAGTATTGGATTATGATGCCTGATAGTCTTTGTCGGATTATTTAATCCTGTAAAGTCATCGCAGCTAAGTTTTGTAAGCGCATGTTTTTAATATGTAAAAATAATATCACTTGATTTTGTATGTAAATATCTGGTGTCAAAATATATTACAACCCGGTTGTTCGTAAGTTTTATATAAATAATAAGTGGTAAATATTCAGGTTATACTTTTTATTGGAATAACCGTTATATATCAGTTGCTTAAAGTATTTTTTACTGCCGATATAAAGTGATTGATACGGCATGCTATTTATTGGCATGATTGGTGCTTTCTATATTACATATTCAGTCGGTTGAGTGGTTTATCGAGTTGAATATGTAAGTTTTGGCGGACTCATGATTAGGGTTCATGTTTCGTCAATTCTCCAATTGAGTAAGACTCTCTCATCTTTTAACCGGTGCTATGCACCGGTTTTTTTTTGGAAAAGAAAAAGTATTGTCCATCGATAAGCCCCGAGAAAAAATATTAAAGAAACCTGTCATTTCGACCAGCGGGGGAGATCTTGAACTATCAGTGAAAAAGATCTCTCCCGCTGGTCGAGATGACATTCGCTAACTAGCGCAGGTTTTATACCTGCGCTTATCGGCGGACAATAATCTTTTCATTCTTTTCTTTTATGTCTATCGCTATACTGTAAAATTCGCCGCATGTCTTTAATACGTTTACGAAATATCCACGTCGGTTTTGGCGGTCCTGCTATCTTAGAGAGCATCAGTGTTTCTGTCGAAGCTGGTGAGCGGCTGTGTTTGCTGGGCCGAAATGGCACTGGAAAATCGACCTTGTTAAAAGTTATCTCAGGTGAGGTCAAGGCTGATAGCGGTGATATAGAGCTCAAGCAAAGTTTAAAGATAGCGGTGCTCGATCAGGAACCGCGCGGTGACTTGCAGGGCAGCATCTTTGATGTGGTGGCGGAGGGTCTGGGTAAAAGCGCGAAGCTGCTGCAGGATTACCATCATGCTCTGCATAACTTCACCGAAAACCATAACGATCAGACGACTGCAGAGCTGGAACGCGCTCAGAACCAGGTGGATATCCACGATGCCTGGCAGCTTAATCAGCAGGTCGAAGAAGTACTGAGCCGAATGCAGCTTGATGGTGATGCAGATTACGCTTCTCTTTCAGGCGGTATGAAACGCAGGGTTCTGCTGGCG
>DAOVJH010000378.1 GCA_030673345.1 Pseudomonadota bacterium | reverse complement strand
TATCTGCTGACTGATCTCTTGCTGAATCTCATTTTTATAACCGGTCGCATAAGGCAACACGGCGCGTAACACGCTAAATAGTACCGCCGCAGAAATCAGCACCACTGCAAGGCAGATGATGATGCATATTCTGAAGCGTAGGATCCATCGCATAAACGTCTTAAAACATCTGGTTTAGTTAGAACAGGATGCCACTACAGGATAACAACATCAAACTGTTCCTGTGTAAATAATGCTTCCACCTGGAACTTGATCGGGATACCGATGAAAGCTTCTAACTCAGCCAGGCTGTTTGACTCTTCATCGACCAGCAGATCAACCACATCCTGTCCCGCAAGCACTAATAACTCTTTGGCATCAAACTGGCGTGCTTCACGCAAGATATCTCTGAAAATTTCATAACAGACCGTCTCAGCTGTTTTGATCGTACCTCGACCTTCACAGGTTGGACAAGTGCCACACAGTACATGTTCCAGACTTTCCCGGGTTCTTTTACGTGTCATCTCCACCAGCCCTAGTGATGAAACTTCACTGATAGAAGTCCGTGCATGATCTTTTTCCAGCGCTTTCTCCAGCGCACGCATCACCTGGCGCTTATGCTCTGCCTCTATCATATCGATAAAATCGAGGATGACGATACCACCCAGGTTACGCAAGCGCAGCTGCCGGGCTATACCCTGCGCTGCTTCGAGATTGGTTTTAAAGATGGTTTCTTCAAGGTTACGGCTGCCGACATAAGCACCGGTATTTACGTCGATCGTCGTCATCGCCTCTGTCTGATCGATAATAAGATAACCACCTGATTTGAGCTGAACTTTTCTCTCCAGCCCTTTCTGAATTTCATCTTCGACAGCATGCAGATCAAAGACCGGACGCTCACCGGGATAATGCTCTATAAATCCGGCGACTTCGGGAACATATTTTTCTGCAAACTCGAGCATGACATTACTGGTCTCACGTGAATCAACACGCACCACTTCAAGATCCTCATCGACCATATCACGCAGGACACGCAGATATAACGGCAAGTCTTTATGAACCACGTTACCCGCCTTCACCGACGCAGTGTTGTTTATGTTCTCCCATAAACGGTTTAAATATTTTATATCACTGGCGATGGCGTCATCATCGGCCACCTCTGCTGCGGTACGCAGTATGTAACCGGCATCCTTAATCCGATGCTCCTGCGCCAGTAGATTATTTTTTAGACGCTCACGATCTTCTTCATTTTCGATACGTGAAGAAACACCGATGTTGTCTGCATTTGGCATGAACACCAGGTACCGGGAAGGTATGGTGATGTTCGTCGTCAGACGCGCACCTTTTGTACCAAGCTGATCCTTTATCACCTGCACCAGTATTTCCTGCCCATCCCTCAAAACCTGCCCGATATGTACGGTTTCGCCCTGATTCTGAGAGTGGTTCCGGTCTTTTAGTGCGACGTCGGAAACATGTAAAAATGCTGCCTTTTCAAGCCCGATCTCAACGAATGCGGCTTCCATACCCGGCAACACACGTGCTACTTTACCTTTGTATACATTGCCGACAAGTCCACGGCTCCGGCTGCGTTCGATATAGAGGTCGTTCAGTATGCCATTTTCCAGAATAGCAACACGCGTTTCCTGGGGCGTAATATTTATTAAAATTTCTTTACTCATAGTTTTTTATTATTTTTTATGTCTGGTTTATTTTATGCAGTATGTGCCTCGGCTAACGGTGTGACACCACACTGTTTAAGCAGTTCAGCGGTTTCGTACAGAGGCAATCCCATAACACCTGAAAAACTGCCATTTATATTTTTCACAAATTGCGCTGCAATTCCCTGGATAGCATAAGCGCCGGCTTTATCGTCGGCCTCACCGGTTGCCAGGTAGCAGTCAATCTCATGTTCATCGAGCGCCTTGAATTGAACCTGGCTGCTGCTGGTCGCAAAAATGCTTTTATCCTGTGTAATGATAGCTACTGATGTAAGAACTTCATGTTTCTGGCCAGAAAGCTGCATAAGCATTTTTTTTGCATGTTGCCGGTTTTCTGGCTTGCCTAAAACCTCTCCGTCGATGTCTACGATGGTGTCTGAACCGAGCACTGGCAAGTCTTTATCGTTTCTGATGGTATCAAAACCGCATTGGGCCTTTTCCATCGCCAGGCGTTCGACATAATCATTCACGGGTTCATTCTGTTTTTGTGATTCATCGATATCAACAGATTGCACTATCGCTCTTATGTTGATCTGTTCCAGCAATTCACGCCGACGCGGTGAAGCTGAAGCCAGTATTATCTGCGCTTCACCGTTCATATCACTCATGCCTATCCTTCGTATTCAACAGATCAGGCTCGGTGATAGGGATGATTATTAATGATGCTCCACGCGCGGTAGATCTGCTCGAGCAAGATAACCCGTACCAGGGGATGCGGAAAAGTTAAAGCTGATAATGACAGTTTTACC
>DAOVJH010000100.1 GCA_030673345.1 Pseudomonadota bacterium | reverse complement strand
TCGGTATGACGGGTTTATTATTACCCGAGCATATGGCGGCTTTTGGTATTAATGGTGGTCTGGGTGATGGGTTTAAGAAGTTGTTTATGAGTCATCCGCCATTGGTAGAGCGTATTGCTGCATTACGTGCGGGTTCCTAGGTTTTTCTTTTCTTAATATTTACAGTGTGCTTTTAGTTAAGCACACTGTAAATATTAAGGAAAGAAGAAACTAAAAGGAAGAATTTAGAAGGATGTGATCAACCAGACATCTCTGTAAAATCATACTCCATGTCAGGTAAAGGTTCCTGTAAGAAGTAGCCCTGAATGAAATTTACACCCATGCCCCATAATAAAGACAAACTGGTTGCGTCTGGTACGCGCTGTGCGATAGATAGCTTGCCTAGTTCTGCAGCTTTTTCTGCAATATTTTTTATAGACTCCTGATTTTGCGGGTTGTCCGCCAGGTTGTCCATGAAGCTGCTTTCGATTCGGACATAATCTGCATGTATATGCTCAAGCAGCTGGAAGGGGTTTGTGCCGGTGCCGAAGTCATCGAGGATAAAGCCGCACCCCAGTGCTTTAAGTTTATGTGATAACGTTTTTGTGCTTTTTAAATTGGTTACCGCAACAGTTTCTTTCACTTCAAAATTTAAAGTGTGACCAGGGATTTTTTTATCTTTTATCTGATAGGCTAACCAGTCGATCAACGTGTCATCTTTGATTGAGGAAGCAGACACTTTAATAAAAAATCGTGTATTTTTTCCTTGTTTTAGCCTGTTCGTATACTCCTGTATGGTCCGGTATAGGACCCACCGGTCGATAGCGATCGACATGCCGATACGTTCGGCAGCAGGCAGAAAATCCTGTGGCATGATCAGCTCGTTATCCGTATCTGTTTCCATGCGGACAAATACTTCATAGCGCTCATCGGTATCGCCGTGCAGGCTGACGATAGGCTGGTAATGTAATATGAATTTATCGTTTTTAAGTGCGTCGGTAATCTGCTCTTTAAATTTGGCGTCGACTTCGTGGCGTGTCAGTTCACCTTTTTCAGGCGTGTAGGTGAATATCTGATTGGCACCTTTCGATACAGCTGAAGCGATGGCTTTTTCCGAACGTGCCAGAATGTCGTTATATTCAGGCGAGTCGCTGTCGATGAGCGCGATTCCGATGCTGCATGTCGTATTGATGTGAGAATCTTTTATGCTGGTCTCGAGTTGAGAAATCGCTTTCTGAATCTCGGCAGCATAACTTTCGATATTGTCTTTATTATAATCTATGGCGATAACAGTGAAGCTGTCATGTGTATATCGAGAGAGGATGTCTTCATCACGAATAACATCGCTCAGTGTTTTTGCTGCTTCGCTTATATACTGGTCTGACTCAACAACACCGACTGAATTTTTTATCTCATCAAAATTGTCGATGTGGATTTCCATCAGGGCGGCGCTATATTTTCCCTGCTCACAATCTGCGATGGTCGCTTCCAGTTTTTCGATACTGTACTGACGGTTGAATAATCCAGTCAACTGGTCTTTCTGGCTTAGTAGTTTTAGCTGCCGTTCCAGCTCTTCGGAATTTACATCTTCCTTTCGGATGATGATCTGTATGCAGGGTTCGCCTTCGATCTGTGCGGGTGAAAACTCTATCTCACCTTCGAATTCTTCACCATCTGGTTTATGAAGTTTTGTGTCGAGTTTTTCTATGCCTTCATCGTTTTTAGTATAGTTGCGTAAAAAGCTTTTAAAATCATCTCGCCCTTCTCCAGCTACCATGTCGAGAATCGGCAGGCCTTCGAGGTCGTCAGACTCTTCGATATCAAACATTTCGAGGTAGGAGCGGTTTGAATAGACATGCATTCCTTCGTGGATGTAGGCAATGGCGTCGCGAGAGCTGTCGAGTAATGATGTGCAGCGTCTTTCTGATTCGCTAAAAGATTTTTTGAATTTGGTGATCTGCCTGGCACTATTCAAAGACAGGTGTTCACGCGTGATGATTAGTGTCAGGTGGCTGATGTCGGCAAAGCTGGTGGCATCGACGGCGCCAGTGCGCATGGCTGCCACCACATCCGGCTGTTCGTTTTTATTTACAGAGATGACGCGGCAATTTTCGGTCTTTTTATCTTTTCTCAGACATTCGATTGTCTGCTTGAGGGAGATGAGATCCATACCTTCAAAATAGATGATGATATCAGGCGTCTGTTTTGCTATCACTTCGAGCAGGTCTTCATCATCTTCGACGCGAGATGAACGAGCAGTGTATCCTGCTGCTCTTAATGAGCTGATGATTTTTTCTTCGCTGTCAAATGAATCATCGATGACAACCAGATTAATTATTTTATCTTCCACTTAAGGCTTCCAGATATTCCTATTATACTTTGTTACTTGTGACGTAATTCAGAAGAATGATTTATAACGATGACCATAGTTCATCGAAGTCATCTTTGTTTTTAGTCGCTTCTTCTTTTTTCACCTGTTTTTTAATACGTTTATCAACATCTGTATTTTTATAGGTGAACTGAGTGAAAGAGCCCGTGTGTTCTTTTATTTCGCCCAGGGTTATCTCGATTTTATTTTCTAAAATCTGAACGATAAGTTTATCACCTGTTTTAAATGCATGTGAAGGCAATATAGTGCTTGATGCCTGTTTCAAAGCTTTTATTCCCGGCAGCATCAAGCATTCAAAAGGGATCTCTTTGGACCTGTTGACACGTTGTGCGGTTGCGGTAATAACTTTGGGCGAGATAACCTGTACGCCTATCTCCAGACCGTTTGCCTGTGTGAACTGCATCCATCGGATAGCACCGATGCGCCATTCGAAATTGTCGTTCGTATCAAATTCCTGTAGTGATATCAGTTCGCCTATCTGTGCTTTGGATGTGTCATCAGAGTTCCAGCGCAGGCAGTAACCACCGGCGCTGATGTTGGCGATCTCCCAATGTGAATCCGCATCTTGCTTGCGCTGATTGACCTTGTCTTCATTGAGGAGCTTCTGTTCGTTAGCGTAGGTGTCGGTCAATGCACGGCCTTTTGCCACCATGTCCCATGAATTGTTTTCTGTTGCGCCCACCTCGGTATGTGTCAGATATCCAGGGCCTTCGTCAGCGCGGCTGATCGATTCCAGTGTGAAATCAGGGTCCTGTTTGGTCGAAGCAGAAGTGCGTACGAATCCGGACTTCGTAGCGAAAGTGCTCTCAGTATTAAATGAGTCGCGGATGGTTTTGGCTGTGTTTGACAGACCGATGGCAACATTGATGTGTCCATGACGGTCTGCGCGTGAGAATCGGCGTTTTGCGCTTTCTCCCCAGGAGGCGACTAGAGCACTTAGTGTCTCTAGCGGCAGGTCATTACCAACAGTAATCTTTTGTTTTTGTTCGTCCTGTTCGGTAATCAAGCTGTTCACGTAAGTGATGAGCTTGCTCGCATCAAGTGTACGGATGGTTACGTCTTCGGCAAGATCCGCTTTCGTCAGGTAGTTGGGTGGCAAGTCTTCGTGTATATGCATGCTGAATATGTGATCGATCATGTTTTCAGATGCATGGCGGCCGATGCTGGCGTATTTGGCCCAGTCGAACAGTTCATTGAAGACGCGTTCACTCTCACGTTGCCGTAGAGCAATAGGTCGAGCAAGAGCAAATAATAAAATTTGTTTGTAGCTATTTTCGATTGTTGATTTGTTCTGTTTTTTATCACCGCCAAATATAACTATTTCAGTCAGTCCCTTACCTTCGGAAAATGCGTAAAGCTGATGTACGTCGTGCCACAGATTTTTTGGGCACGGTTCGTAAACTTCACAGGAGCGCAATAACATTTCAGATAGATAGTTAATAGCCCGGCATATGGCAGTGCTAAGTGTTTTGTCATCGATCTTACTGTCGATGTTATTGGCGGCTTCATATGCGATGATTTCATAGCCGTAAACCAACTCCTGTAATATCGACTGGTTCAGGTTAACGATTTTTTGGCTTTTGTCAGGTAGCGGCAGGGTGCGATTTATAAAGTACTTTTTAAGGTTATTGAAGATTTCCCGGGTCAGTACGCGTAACATTTCCAGATCTTCAAGACGATGTTTGTTTGGCATCGTCTGGCGGTTCAGGTCACGCAGGATAAAATATGTCTGCTTCGTCAGTTCGCCCATATTGGTGTTGGGCAAGGCGGATAGAACCTTCTTCAATTTTCGAGGATGGCTCGGGGTGGCGTCTGCAGAGGGCGCTTTTTGTTCGGGTATATTTAGTTTCATCTTTATTTATAACTGCCTGATCTGACCAAGGCTGAACTCTATGCTATGTAAAACAACAACTTGGCGTTTTGATTATAATTATTCCATTGTTGTGCTCAATTGTAGCTTAGATACGAAAAATTGCAGTTTTTGACTGGTTTCCGGCTATTTCCTGTACCAGTCTGGGAACCAGATAACCGGGTAATTGTTGTTCCATCTGTGTTTTTAATTTCAGTGCGGATCGTTTGTCGATTTCAAAGTGCATGGCACCTGCGACGGGATCCAGTAGATGCAGGTAATAGGGCAATGTCTTGCACTGAAATAATCGTTTGCTCAACGCGATGAGTGCTTCTGCATTATCGTTAATACCTCTGAGCAATACGCTCTGGTTTAATAATGTAATGCCGGCTTCATGCAGCAGATGCAGCTTTTCATATTCCGCCTGTTGTAATTCGTTGGCGTGGTTGCTGTGGATCACCATTACTACATCGAACCGGCATGACTGTAACAGTTGTAGCAGTCCATTATCGATTCGGCTGGGCAGAACGACAGGAAGGCGGGTGTGTATTCGCAGTGTTTTCAGATGTGTGATCGCTGCCAGGCGGTTGATCACTTTTTTTAGTTTTGAATTATCAAGTACCAGCGGATCACCGCCGCTCAGGATGATCTCTTCGATCTCCGGGTGAAGGTTTAGATAATCGAGCGTTTCATCCAGCGTGTTGCTGGTGCAGGAAGATTGCGGGTAAGGGTAATGGCGGCGAAAACAATAACGGCAGTGGATCGCGCAGGCACCGGTACTGATGAGCAGTGCACGGCCATGGTACTTGTGTAATAAACCGGGTGATGTCATGGCGCCGATATCACCCACCGGATCGTTCACTCCCGTGCATTGCGTTTCCCGGTGATTCTCTTTATTTAAGGGTAAGACCTGCTGCAGCAATGGGTCGTTGATATCGCCGACCTGCATCTTGCTGATGAAGCTTTTAGTTGCCAGGCATCTGAACGGTGTTTGTTCGTCGGCAAGTTCAAGATATGATTCAAGCTCTAGCTGTTTGAGTAAGCTGTTTGCTGATGTGGTGGCATCTGCCAGTTCTTTTTTCCAGTCTGCCAGGATCTCATCATCGCCTGGAACAGGGTGCAGGTCGTTCGATAATATTTCGGCGGATTGAGGCATGGCAGGTTACTGAAAAATGAGTTGCATTGAAAATTAGTAAAGCTTGCGATTTAAGTTAACAGGAATTCAGGGTAATATACTAACCCAAACGTTGTCTGGCAGAGTGTCTGGCTGGCAACACTCAGGTTAGCCGTAATAATTCATGACGGCATCACTATAAGCAGAAAGGCGAAAGTTTAGCATGGCAACATACAGCACTAACCAGTTTAAAAACGGTTTAAAAATTATCCTTGATGGTGATCCCTGTTCCATCACTGAGAACAATGTGGTCAAGCCCGGCAAGGGGCAGGCGTTCAATAAGGTCAAGGCTAAAAACCTGAGAACCGGCAGAGTGTTGGAACGCACCTTCAAGTCGACAGAATCTGTCGAAGCAGCGGATGTCGATGAGATGAACGTGGAGTATCTGTACAGTGACGGCGAGTCCTGGCATTTTATGGAGCCCACCAGTTTTGAGCAGTACGCAGCGGATGCTGTCGCAGTTGGTGAAGCGGTAAAATGGATCAAAGGTCAGGAGGTCTGTGTCATGACATTATGGGATGGTTCTCCACTGACGATAACACCGCCAAATTTTGTCGAGCTGGCTGTGGCACAGACTGATCCCGGGTT